>JACRCY010000464.1 GCA_016218785.1 Deltaproteobacteria bacterium | reverse complement strand
TGGCGGTGAGGACCACGCTCCCCCGGGGAAGTTGGCGAGCCCGCCGGGGAAGACGTTGGCGACCTGCGTGGTCAGGCCAGCGAGCGTGAGGGAGCCCGCGGGCGCGGGCGAGCCCGGCGTGATCGTGGTCACCCTCGCCAGGATGGCGTTCGCTCCGGCGGTCAACGGGTTGCTCACGTCGCTGACGAGCACGAAGTTGTCCGGATAGCCGGTCGAGTCCACGAACCCGCGGGTGTCGAGCACGTCGATCGTCTGCGGGGTCGCCTGCTTGTTGACGACGCCGTTCAGGTCCTTGGTCGTGTTGGTGACCCCGCGGCCGTCGGCGAACACGAGGTTGAGCACGTCGGAGCCGGTCACGACGGTGCACCCGGTGGTTTGGCACAGCGCGTAGGGGCCGCTGTTGGACGCGAACGCGCCCAGCGGGGGCCCGAGGCTCACGGCGTCCAGGGCGACGAGGCCCGTGGCCGAGACGACGGTCGCGTCCTGGATCGAGACGGTACCCGAGCTGAAGCCGGCGGAGGCGCTGCGCGCGTCGCGCAGGACGCGATCGAGCGCCACGCGCAGGCCCATCTGCATCGTCTGCAGCTCCATCGAGTCCCGGTGCGAGCGGCTCTGCACGTTGAGGAAGGTCAGCGCCCCCACCAGGATCAGGCAGGCCAGTCCCAGCGAGACGACGATCTCGATGAGGGTGAACCCCTGCTCGCGCGCCCGGGTCACGGCCGCCTCCGCACCGACCCGCGGACGCAGTGGGTCGTCCCCCCGCACGCCGACGGGGTCAGGCCGTTGTCCTCCCAGGCCACGAGCACCGTGACCACGAGGTCGACGCCTTCGGTCACGCCGCACCAGCAGCGGGTGAACCGGGCCCCGGTGACGGCCGCGCCGGTCTCGTCCACGACCTCGCCCCGGCCCAGGCCGCAGGGGAGCAGGGTCTGGCACGCCGCCGTCACCGGCGTCGCCGGCAGGGGCGTGACGAGCCGGAACTCCTCGGCCTTCGACAGGACGAGCGAGTTGGCGGTCGTGAGGTCGCGCGCGAAGCGGCCGGACGCCATGGTCGCACCGTGGAGCGCGATCAGGCCGGCGGCCCCGACCATCATGATGAGGAGGGTCATGAGGATCTCGATGATCGTCATGCCCGACTGAGCAGAAGCGCGAGGAGTCATTTGGTCTGCCATAGCCGCACGAGCCCCGTGGCCGCGAAGATCTGGATGCTGAAGCCCGTGGCCCCGTTGTTGTCGACGACGGTGATGAGGCGTCCCTCGCTGGCGCCGGTGGCGGTGCTGCCGTCGGGCATGAAGGTGACGCTCGCGTTGACGGTCGCGCCGAGCGTCGCGCCGCCGTTGTCCTTGATCTCGCTGACCCAGGCGTTCCTCCGGGTGATGACCCCCTGCTCGCCAGCCCCCACCGACCCGGTCGGCGTCCACGTCCCCAACGAAGTGGTGAACTGCGTGAACCAGATGCCCGTGCTCCCGCACGTGCTGTCCGCCGATCGGCAGAGCCACACCCGGACCTGCTGGCCCTGGGTCGTCGCCTGGAGTCGGGCCCGGTGCAGCGCGAAGTACAGGTCGCGGGAGATGGAGGTCGCCTGGCTGGCCGCGGACGGACGGGCGAAGCCGAAGAACGCGATGACCGAGACGACCGCGATGATGGCGATGACCACCATGAGCTCGGCGAGCGTGAAGCCGCCGGCAGGGTGCCGACCACGCCGCCTCCCGCGAGCGCTCCCGACCTCCGCCGTGGTAGTGTCGCCAACGTGCATGGCCCCTCTCACGTACAGTGCCCGTACCGGGCATGGTGGTTGAAAGACCGGGAAGCGGGAGCCCGACCGGGACTGACCAATGGTCCGGATCATCCCCGGCTCCCTTTTCGCCCGGTCCGGTCAGCCGGCCGGGACCGCGGGGATGGCCGCGGTTCCCGCTGCCGATCCTCGACGCGCGGCCTCGGAGAGGTCGCGGTCCGCGGGCCGGCGCTCCCCACCTCCCGCCAGCGCTGTCCCGGACCGACCTCGGCGAGCAGCCGGTCATCGGCAGCGAAGACCCGCACGAGGCCGCTCTCGGTGGCGACGCCGCCCAGGTCGACGCGGAACCTGGTGCCGAGGACCTTGGTGCTGAAGCTGGGGGTGGTGACGCGCAGCCCGCGGAGGGTGTTGGGACTGACCTCGACGACCACGGCTCCACGCCGCAGTTCGATGGTGCGGCTGGCGGCGCGCCACAGGGCCTCGGTGTCCGGGGCCAGCTCGACCACCGCCCCCTCCAGGGTCACCTTGCCGTCGGGACCGGGGCGCATCCTGTCCCGGGCGTTCGCGGCCGCCACCGGATCGCGCGGGACCACCGCCTCCGGCACCGCCGCCCGGCGCCACGCGGGGACGAAGAGCCCGAGGATCGCGAAAGCGAACACGGCCGCGACCGCCACGGTGCCCCAGCCCCCCCACGCGGACCGTGCCGGCTCGCGGGCCTCGGGCGCCGCCGCGGCGAGCAGCAGGGCGCGCAGCACCCGGCCGCGCCCCGCGTCCGACAGGTCCGGTTCCCACCGGCGGGTGCGGCGCAGGGGCTCGAACGCCGCCCGCGTCTCGCGACACGCGGCACACCCCTCGAGGTGCTCCTCGAGCAGCAGCCGCTCGGCCTCGCTCGCCCGGCCGCTGAGCGCGGCCGTGAGCAGCTCCTCGGTCTGCAAGCACTTGAACGCCATCACTTCTTCTCCTCGTCCTCGGCCGCGAGCTCGCGCAGGAGCGGGTCGCGGCGGGCAAGCTCGAGCACCTCGCGGCGCGCGAACCAGATACGGCTCTTGGTCGCCGCGCGCCCGGCCCCGGTGAGCGCAGCGACCTCCTCGACGGAGTACCCCTCGATGACGTACAGCAGGAACGCGATCCGCTTGGCCGGCGAGAGACGGTCGAGCAGGACGTGGACCCGCTGCGCGACGCGATGGTCGTCGAGCCTCGCGTCGGCCCCCGCCTCGGCGGGGGTGGCATCGTCGGCCGCCGGCACGAGCCCGAGCCCCGCCTGGCGCCGCACCCCGCGTCGCAGGTGGTGCCTGGCGACGTGAACCCCGATGCGGATGACCCAGGTGGAGAGGCTGGCCTCGCCCCGGAAGCGCGCGAAGCTGTGCAGGGTCTCGATGAACGTCGCCTGCACCAGATCCTCCAGGTCGGGCGTCGGTCCGACCAGCCGGCCGATCACCCGCGTGACGCGGTCCACGTGGGCGCGGTAGAACCGCTCGAGCGCCTGGGCATCGCCGGCCCGGCACGCCTGGACGAGCGCCGCCTCCTCGGGCTCGTGGAGCCCGCGCTCCGGCGACTCCGGGCGGCTGCTCATCACACCCTATTGTGCCACGGGACCGCCCGGGGGTTGAAACGGGGCACGTAGCGGGACGCCCGGGCCCTGGCGCCGGCGGCCGCGCCGCGGTCCCGCCCGTCACGTCGGCCCGGCCTCCGCGGGCGACTCTTCCCCGCCGATCCGCAGCCTTAGCACGAACGTCGCGCCGCTGCCCGGCGGCGTGTCGCGGAGCGTCAGCGTCGCCCCGAAGGTCTCGCACAGGCCGAGGCTGGTGGAGAGGCCGAGGCCGGTGCCCTGGCCGGGCGCCTTGGTCGTGAAGAACGGGTCGAAGATGCGCTCCCGGTCGGCCGCGGGCACGCCCGGGCCGCTGTCCGCCACCTCCACGAGCACGCTCTCCCCGTCGCGGCAGGCGCGGATGCAGACCTCGCCCCGGCCCGCCACGGCGTCGGCGGCGTTGAGGAGCAGGTTCACGAGCACCTGCGTGAGCCTCCCGGGCGAGGCGGTCACGGGCGGGAGGCCATCGGGGATCTCCGAGCGGAGGTCGACCTCCCGGAACCGCGGCTGCGGCCGCATCAGCTCGAGCGCGGCCTGGACCACCTCCCCGACGTCGACCGGCAACACCCGCTCCGGCGGCGGGCGCGAGTAGGCGAGCAGGTCCTGCATGATGCGGTGGATGCGCTCGATCTCGCGGTGCAGGCGCTCCAGCAGGTCCTGGGCCAGGCCGGGGTCGTCCCCCTGCCCTGGCCGTTGCAGGATCTCGACGTAGCCGAGCATCGCGCCCAAGGGGTTCCCGATCTCGTGCGCCAGCCCCGCGGCGAGGCGCCCGAGCGACGCGAGGCGGTCGGCGCGCTGGAGCTGCGCGCGCGAGGCGTCGAGCTCGCGGGTGCGCGCCTCGAGCTCCACGACCTTGTCCTCCAGCGTCGCCACCATCCGGTTGAACGAGGCGGCGAGCGAGCCGACCTCGCCGGCGGCATCCTCGCGGGCGCGCAGCGTCCGCTCACCGGCCGCGAGGCGCTCGGCGGTGCGCCCGAGCTCGGTCACCGGACGCACGACGAGGCGCCCCACGAGGAACGCGCCGACGAGCAGGATCACGGCCACGTCCAGCAGCCCGACGCCGACCAGGAGCCACCGCGAGCGCGCGCCCGCGGCCACCAGCAGCGACAGCAGCCCGGTGGAGAGCACCGCCACGAGCGTCAGCGCGCACAGGCCGATGAGGAGCTGGGCGCGCAGGCCGAGGCGCAGCGGCATGATGCGACGAGTGTAACCCGTCTCGCGTCGCCGCGCGCTACCGCGACACCACCTTGCGCTGGCGCGGCGCCGGCGGCGTGGTGGGCTCGATCGGGTACTCGCCGGTGAAGCAGGCCGCGCAGAAGCCGATGGGCCGCTCGTCGCCGCCCCGGCCGTGGGCGATCGCGCCCGCCACCGCCTCCACCATGCCCTCGGCCGAGAGGTAGCCGACCGAATCGGCGCCGGTGAAGTCGCGGATCTCGTCGAGCGTCTTGGCCACGGCGATCAGCTCGGCGCGGCTCGGCGTGTCGATGCCGTAGAAGCAGGGGTGAACCGTCGGCGGGGAGCTGATGCGGAGGTGGACCTCCCGGGCGCCCGCGCCGCGGATCATGTCGACGATCTTGCGCGAGGTGGTGCCGCGCACGATGGAGTCGTCGACCACCACGACGCGCTTCCCCGCGAGGACCTCGCGCACCGGCGACAGCTTGAGCTTCACGCCGAAGTGCCGGATCGACTGCTGCGGCTCGATGAAGGTCCGCCCCACGTAGTGCGAGCGGATGAGGCCCAGGTCGTAGGGGATGCCGCTCTCGCGGGCGTAGCCGATGGCCGCGGCCATGCCCGAGTCGGGGACCGGGATGACGACGTCGGCCGCGACGGGGTGGAGCGCGGCCAGGCGGCGCCCCATGCGCTCCCGCGCGTAGTAGACGCTCCCCCCCTGCAGGCGCGAGTCGGGCCGTGCGAAGTAGACGTACTCGAAGACGCAGGAGTGCGGCGGTGCCGGCGGAAACGGGTGCGCCGAGCGCGGCCCGTCCCGGTCGATCACCAGCAGCTCGCCCGGCTCCACCTCGCGCTCGAGCCGCCCGCCGATGAGGTCGAAGGCGCACTCCTCGGAGGCGAGCAGCCAGGCGTCACCGACGCGCCCCAGGGCCAGCGGCCGGATGCCCCGCGGATCGCGCGCGGCGATCAGCTCGCGCCCCGTCAGGAACACCAGGGAGAAGGCGCCCTCGACCTGCTGCAGGGCGGCGCCGACGCGCTCCTCCGGCGAGCCGGCGGCGCGGGCGATGAGGTGGGTGACGACCTCGGTGTCGGTGGCGGACTGGAAGATCGAGCCGCGCGCCTCCAGCGCGTGGCGCAGCGCCGCGGCGTTGACCAGGTTGCCGTTGTGCGCGACGGCGAGCGCGCCCGCCGCGTACTCGATCGCCAGCGGCTGCGCGTTGCGCAGGTGCGACTGCCCGGTCGTCGAGTAGCGGACGTGGCCGATGGCGGAGGAGCCGGGGAGCGAGGCCAGCGTGGACGCGTCGAAGACGTCGGGGACGAGGCCCATGCCGCGGTGGGCGAAGAGCTCGGTGCCGTCGGACGACACGATGCCCGCAGACTCCTGGCCGCGGTGCTGCAACGCGTGCAGCCCGAGGTAGGCGAGCTTGGACGCCTCGGGGTGTCCGAAGATGCCGATGATCCCGCACACGCCGTCGCGCTCCTCGACGGTGCGCAGCGGGCTGCGCAGCCACGCCCGCGGCACCGCACAGGCGCCTTCTACCACACCGGCCTCGATGGGGCCA
>JACRCY010000457.1 GCA_016218785.1 Deltaproteobacteria bacterium | reverse complement strand
TGCGGCCGTCGCCCCCGTGGCACCGGCCCGGCCCGCGCCCGCCCCTGCGGCGCTGGCGCCGCCGCCGCGGGCCCCGGAGCCCCGGCTCTCGGAGCCGCGCCTGTCCGAGCCGCCCGTGCCCCGGAAGCGGCCGTGGGTCGTGCCCCGCTGCATCGTCGCGTTCGTGGCGGTCGCCGTGGCGGCCTTCGGCATCGCGCGCATGATCTGGCCGGCGGGTCCCACCTCGCCGTAGCCCCCGTCCTTGTTCGCCGAGATCCGCGAGGTCTACCGCAGCAGCCGCAAGGCCCGGGACAACTTCTGGAACACGTTCGTCGCGCGGCCCATCGCGGCCGTGCTGCTGCACTTCCTGCAGCACCTGCGCCTCACCCCCAACCAGTGGACCTTCATCGCGCTGGCGGTGGCCGTGGCCGCGGCCGCGACGCTCGCCCTGTGGCGCACCTGGACCGGCCTCATCGTCGGCGCGGTGCTGCTCGAGGCGAGCTACGTCCTCGACTGCGTCGACGGGCAGCTCGCGCGCCTGAAGGGGCGGTGCACGCCGGCGGGCGCGCACCTCGACTTCCTCATGGACGAGCTGAAGGCCTTCCTCTACGTGGCGGCCGTGACGCTCCGCCTGTGGCTCATCTCGGGGAAGGTCTACTACCTCGTGGTGGGCCTGCTCGGCCTCGCCGCCGTGGCCGCGGCCATCTCGCTCACGACCTTCATGCGCCGGCCCGAGTACCTGGCCGCGGGCCCGCCCTCGCCCCCCCCGGCGCCGCCCGACAAGTACGCCGTGCCGCAGCCCCGCTCGCCGCTCGCGCTCGGCGTCATCGCCGCCGAGTTCGCGGGCCAGTGGGTCATCCACTACCCCAGCTACTTCCTCTACCTGGCCCTGCTCAACTTCGTCGAGGGCTACTTCTTCGTCTACCTCGCCGCGCACGTCGCCTACCTCGGCCGGTCGCTCGCCCAGATCGTGCTGCGCCTGGGCCGGCCGGCCACGGCACCGCCCGCGGCCGCGTCGTCGCGCGAGCCCGCGCCGCCCCCGGCACCGGCGCCGTCGCGTGCGTCGGCGCCGCCTGACGAGGCCCCCCCACCGTGAAGGCCATCATCGTCGCCGCCGGCATGGGCCGGCGGCTCGGGTCCCACACCGCCGAGATCCCCAAGTGCATGGTGGACGTGGCCGGCACGAGCATCCTCCAGCGCCAGGTCGACGCGCTGCGCGCCGCCGCGGTGGACGAGATCAACGTGGTGCGCGGCTACCTCGGTGACCGGATCACCGTTCCGGGCCTGCGGTTTTTCGACAACCCGGACTTCCGCGACAACAACATCCTCGCCTCCCTCTTCTTCGCCGCCCCGGTGATGGCGGGGGGCTTCGTCTTCTCCTACTCCGACATCCTCTACGACGCGACCGTCACGCGCGCGCTGGTCGCCGCGGCGGGCGACTACCGCCTGATCATCGACCGCGGCTGGCACCGCTCGTACGCGGGACGCACCGACCACCCCGTCTCCGAGGGGGAGCTGACGCTCGTCGAGGGGGGGCTGGTCAAGCGGGTGGGCAAGGGCCTCGTGTCGCCCGAGGTCACCGTCGGCGAGTTCATCGGCCTGGCGTACTTCTCCGCGGCGGCCGCGGCGCGCCTGCTCGCCGAGCATGCACGCCTCCGCGCGGCGCGGGGCGACGACGCGCCCTTCGGCACCGCGCGCACCCTGCGCAAGGCCTACCTGACCGACATGCTCAACCACCTGATCGACCAGGGCGCGCCCATGACGCCGGTCTTCATCGACGGCCACTGGCGCGAGATCGACACGGTGGAGGATCTCCTGCGGGTGCGGCAGGAATTGGATTTCTAGGGCGCCCCGCGCTTCTTGCCGCCCGGCACGAGCGCGCGGGCCGCGCTCCCGAGCAGCGACGGCCCCTTGGTGAAGACCCGCTGCAGGAACGGCACCTCGACGAAGGCCCTGGCCAGGGCGAGGGCCAGCTCGAGCGGCGTCTGGCCCTCCACCTTCACCGCGATCCGCTCACCGAGGATCGCGTCCTCCACCGCGCCCCGGGCGACCGTGCGGGTGCCGTCGGTGCGGATCTCGACGACGAGGCGCGCGGCCACGGGCGGCTCGTCGGGGGCAGCCTCGAGCGCGTCCCGCTCGCCGCCCGCCGGGCGCGGGGCGAGCGGATCCGGCGGGACGCCGTGCTCGCGATCGGTCATGGACGGAGCTGCGGGGCCAATGTCACTGGACCGGGTAGTTCCGCTGGAACCAGGAGCGGCCCTTGGCGGCGAGCTTGAACTCGGTCACCTTGCCGGTCTCGGCGTCGCGCAGGCGCGTGTCGACGTGGCGGGCGGCCCTGGTGCGGAGGATCTTGCGTACGTTCCCGGGCAGGATGGCGAACCCCGCCTTCTTGGCGGCGTCGGCGATCTCGCGGGCCGTGAGGAAGCGCCCCTCGCCGACGGTCTCGTCGAACAGCACCCGCAGGACCTTGTAGAGCTGGTCCTTGCCGATCGACTCGTCCACCCCCTTCCCCTCCTCCTCCTCGTCGGCCGGCGGCTCCGCGACGGGCGGCAGGGGAGTGGTCTCCTCGGCCGCGAACGGCGGGGCCGCCTCCGGGTCGCGCTCCCACGCGCCCGGCTCGGGCTCGGGCGGCGGCTCCGGCGGCAGGAAGTCGCGCGCGATGGGAACCTTCTCCAGGCCCCAGCGCATGAACTCCCCGGCGAAGTCGCGCAGGTCGTGCGCGAGGTCGAACGCCTCCTCGGGGTGGTTGATGACGCGGCGTGCGCGGTCCACGCACTGGAGCGCCCGGTCGACGAGCCGCTGGGTGCGATCGCTATCGGCCACTGTGGTCCTCCGTGGAATCCTCGCGCCTCGGGCGCGCTGGGGTGGAAGGGGGCTGGGACTCCTAGTACCACACCTCGGGCGCGGTGAAAACCGTGGAGATCGGCGGCGCGAACCCCCTTCCCCCGGACGGCATGGTCTTGTACTATGGTTCAGTTGGCGAGGGTGGGGGAAGCGCGATGTGGTCTCGAGTGTCGGTGTGGCTGGTGGTTGCGCTCGCCGCGGGGGGCTGCGGCGGAGCGCGCACGACGGGTCCGGCCCAGGCCGGGAGCGGCGTCTGCGGCGACGACATGACGATGGTGTCGCCGCCGGGCGTCTGCATGGACCGCTACGAGGCCTCGCGGGGCAACGGCGACAAGGCGGCCTCGGTCGAGGGCGCCATGCCGTGGGTCAACCTGTCCCAGAAGGACGCGCAGGCCGCCTGCGAGGAGGCCGGCAAGCGCCTCTGCACCAAGGAGGAGTGGACCGCGGCCTGCACGGGCCCGCCGCCGGGCCGGACCTACCCATTCGGCGACAACTACGCCCCGAAGACCTGCAACGCCGTGGACAACGGCGCCGGCGCCGCGGTCCCCAGCGGCAGCTTGAAGGGGTGCACCGGCGCGTTCCCGCAGCTGTACGATCTCGTCGGCAACGTCTGGGAGTGGACCGCCTCGTGCGGCCTGGGGAAGTGCCGCGTGCGGGGCGGGTCGTTCAAGTCGAACGGCAAGTCGGTGAAGTGCGTGGCCGGCGCCGACTTCGGCACCGGCGACAGCGACGAGACCATCGGCTTCCGCTGCTGCCGCAACCCGTAGCCGCGCTGGCGCCGGCGCCTGCGCCCGGCGGTTCCTCCCGGCCCACGAGGACCTGGCGCACCCGTACGAGTTGAACCTGGTGCGCTGGGGGTAGTATAAGGCGGGCTGAAGGCTATAGACTGAAGGCTATGGCCTGCTGGCCACGGCCTACGGCCTTCAGCCCATGGCCTTTCGGAGGCTTCGATGCTTCGCACCTCGCTCGTCGTCGCCGTCGCCCTCGCGCTCGTCAGCCTCTCCTGCGGCCCCGCGGCCGAGGAAGACGCGGACTGGTGGATCGACGACGCCGGCAAGTACCACTATCGGGACGGCGGGGCCACGCACTGCGACCCCAACCACCCCGTGGACTGCGACCTCGACGGCGACGGCTACACCACCAACCAGGGGGACTGCAACGACAACGATCCGACCATCCACCCCGGCGCCGCGGAGTGCAACGCGAACGGGAACGGCGACGGCATCGACAACAACTGCAACCAGTACATCGACGAGGGCTGCCTCAACAGCGACGCGGACGGCGACGGCTACACGGTGGGGCAGGGGGACTGCAACGACACCGACGCGACCGTCAACCCGGCCGCGTACGAGGTGCCGGGCAACAACAAGGACGACAACTGCGACGGTCGCACCGACGAGCCTACCGAGTGCGACTGCACCGGCACCTTCAACCCGCAGGACGTCAACAGCTACATCAAGGCGCTGGAGCTGTGCAACACGCCGCAGATCCAGAACCCGGTCCTGAATGGCCACGCCAGCTCGCACGGGATCTTCACGACCTTCGGCAGCTACGTGCCCCGCCATCCCAGCTCCTGCAACTTCGTCATCCTCTCGTCGGGCCCGGCGGGCAGCAAGGACCCGCAGGAGGACCGCATCGCCTCGGACCTGGGGGTCACGTACTCGCCCAACCCCGCCAACTACCCGGAGAACCCGGCGGTGCAGTACGAGCCCACCGAGGTCTACGACTACGCCGAGATCCGGATGTCGCTGCTCGTGCCGACCAACGCCAAGAGCTTCTCCTTCGACTTCGTGTTCCTGACCTCGGAGTACCCCGAGTGGTCGTGCACGGAGTTCAACGACACCTTCATCGCCTGGCTCAAGTCCACGCAGTACACCGGCAACATCAGCTTCGACGCCAACCACAACACGATCCAGGTGAACAGCGCCTTCTTCGGCGCCGACCCCGCGGAGCTGGCCGGCACCGGGTACGACGCCGTGAGCTACAGCTGCGACTCGTTCGGCGGCCGCACCGGCTGCACGATGCCGACCGTGGGCTCCACCTGCACCGTGGGTGGCACCACCGGGTGGCTCACGACCACCTCACCGGTCGAGCCCGGCGAGATGATCGACCTCACCTTCTCGATCTTCGACGAGGGGGACCACGTCCTCGACTCGATGGTGATCATCGACTACTTCCGCTGGGAGATCACCGGGTCGTCGGGGCCCTGCACGGACCCGGACGGCTGCTAGCCGGCCGCCGCCTTCGGGGGCACGTGCGACATGGCGTGCTCGGCCGGGGCAGTGGCGCGGGGCCGGTGGGGGTGTGCTATCGTCTCCCCGTCGTGCGGCTCGCCTGGCTCGTCGCCCTCGAGATCACGGTGGTCGGCGGCGTCGCCCTGGGCGCGGCCTGGGGGACCCGCGCGCTCCTCTCGGGCGGACGGGCGCACGCCGTGGCCGTGCGCCCGGCCCCGGCGCCGCCCCTGGCGCCACCGCCGGCACGGCCGCTGCTGCTGGTGCCGCGCTCCGAGAGCGGGCTGCGGGACGTCCCCGAGATCACCCCCAATCCGGCGAAGGAGGGGACCTTCGACGGCGCGAACGACGAGCTGCTCCTCGAGCGCGTCCGCAGCGGCCGCATCACCTCGATCAAGTTCAACCGCGGCGGGTCGTCGATCAGCCTGCGCCTCACCTTCGCCGACGGCTCCCGCGCGGCCTGCAAGCCCGACCAGACCAACCTCCAATCGGTGCCGCGCAAGGAGATCGCGGCCTACCGGATCAACCGGCTCCTCGGCCTGACGGGGGTGCCGCCGGCGGCGGCGCGCTGGATCACGCGGAGCGAGATCGACCGCCTGCTCGTGAAGGAGAGCCGCGGCCTCCTGTGGCGCATCCACGGCGAGGTCGTCTTCGACCCCGACGGGCGGGTCGGCGCCGCCGTGTCGCACTGGATCCCCGAGATCCGCGACGCCCGCCTGGAGAAGGACCACATCCCCACGTGGGAGCAGTGGCTCCGCGTCGGCGGAGCCCTGCCGGCGGGTCGCGACGACTTCGTGCGGCAGCTCTCGGGCCTGCTGGTGCTCGACCTGCTCACCAGCAACTACGACCGCTTCATGGGGACCAACGACCTCATGTCGCCCGACGGCCGCACGCTCTACTACATGGACAACACCATCGGCTTCTACCTCGAGCCCGAGGGGCATCCCCGGCCGCGCGAGCACCTGATCCGGGCGCAGCGGTTCTCGCGGCACCTCTACGAGCGGCTGCGCGTCTTCGACGAGGCGGCGCTGCGCGCGGAGCTGGCCCGGGAGCCGGATCCCCCGTGGCCCATCCTCACCGATCCCGAGATCACGGCGGTGATGCAGCGCCGCGACTTCGCGCTCCAGCACCTCGAGCGCATGATCGCGGCCCACGGGCGGGCGGAAGTGCTGTGCTTCCCGTGACGAGTGGCCATAATCACCCGCAAGGAGTGGAACGAATGAGGTCGAAGCTGAAATGTCTCGTGCTGGTGGCGGCGCTCGGCGCCTGCGGCTGCAAGACCACGGGCCCGACCGGAGGCGGGCCGGGGCCGCGCCCCGGTGACGACCAGCGCCCGCCGTCCGCGGGGCCGCCGAGCGGTCGTGGCACCAAGGCCACGGTCTCCGGTCAGGTGCTGGAGACCCTGGACGCGGACGGCCGCACCTACCTCCGGATCGTGTGGTCGGGGCGGGAGCGGTGGGTGGCCGTGCCCACGGCCAAGGTCAAGGTCGGTGACGTCGTCTCGGTGCACGATGGTGTCGAGCTGCAGACGTTCACCTCGAAGACGCTGAACCGGACCTTCGAGCGCATCCTGCTCGGCCAGCTGGGGCCCGCGCCCGCGTCGGCGCCCGCCGGCACGGGGGCGCTGCCGCCGGGTCACCCGCCGGTGCCGGCGAGCCTGCCGGGGGAGGCCGCGGGCAAGGCGCCCCCGCACCCGCCGGTGGCGCCGCCGGTCAAGATGGCCGACCTCAAGGTGCCCAGGGCGACGGGCCCCGAGGGGCGCACCGTGGCGGGGGTGTTCGCCGACTCCGCCAGGCTGAAGGACAAGTCCGTGGTCGTGAACGGCGTGGTCGTGAAGCTCAACACGGGCATCATGAACAGGAACTGGGTCCACCTGGGGGACGGCACGGGCAGCGCCGACCAGAAGGACCACGACCTGGTCGTCACCACCACCGACACCGTCAAGGTGGGGGACAAGGTGAAGGTCAGCGGCACGGTGCGCAAGGACAAGGACTTCGGCTTCGGCTACAAGTACGCGACCATGGTCGAGGACGCGAAGGTCGAGCCGCTGAAGTAGGGCCGCCCGCCCCGCGCCGCCCCGCGCCGCCCCGCGCCGCCTCGCGCGGGTCGCTGCCTCACAGCAGGTACCTCAGCCCCGGCAGCGCGCCCAGGGCCTCGTAGATCTTCACCATCGCGGCGCCGTCCGCGACCCGCAGCGTCACCGTGTAGGCCACGTAGTTCACGCCGCTCGAGTAGCGTGGCCGCAACGTCACGTCCGGGTAGCCGAGGCCGGCCAGCGCCGCCCGGAGGAGGTCCGTGAAGGACTGGTCGGCCGCGCCGATCACCTTGAACGGGTGCTCGGTGGGGAAGTCGATGAGCCGCTCGTAGCGCTCCGCCGGCGGCAGCCCGGCCAGCTCGGCGGCGAGCCTCGCCGCCGGACCCTCCGTCAGGGCGTCCGGACCGGCGGCGCCCGCCGACGGCCCCGCACCTGGCGGCACCGCGTCCTGCCAGGGGTCGCGGGTCGCCGCCCGGGCACGCCGTGCCGCCTCGATCGAGTCGGGGCGACCCCGCGATCTGCGCTTGGGCGACATGGGGCCAGTATATCGCGACGAGTGGCGGCGCGCGGGCCTCGGCCTGCGGAAGCTGCACGCGAGCGGCATCTTCGAGGCCCGCGTCGGCCTGGGCCTCCGCCTCGTCTGCACCTTCAACGCGGGAACCCTGACCCTGGTGCGCGTGGGCCGCCACGACGACATCCGCCGCTACCTGCGATCGCTCTGACGCCCGACGCCGTCCCGCGCCAGGCCTGGTGGCGGTGGTGGTCTGGTCGGTCGTCGGCTTCCACCGCTTCGTCGTGGCCGTGACCTCGGGCGTGCCCGGCGACGGCGCGGGTCCGGCACCGCCTCAGGGGCGGCCGGCCCACAGCCAGTAGCCGGCCGCGAGGCCACCGAGCGCGCCCGCGAGGAGCGCGGTGGCGAGCGCGGCGACGCGAGCGCCGCGCCCGCCGGCAGGGTGCGCGGCTGCCGGCGTCCCGGCCGCGGGGAAACGAACCTCGGCCACCGTGCCCGCGTCGGCGTCCACGAGGAGCGTGGCGCCGCTGCGGTAGGCCACGGCGTACTCGAGGAGCTGGCGGCGGGTGGCGCGGGCGCCGAGGTCGGCGGCCTGGCCGGTCTTGACCTCGGCCGGGAGGGTGCGGCCGTCCCGCTCGCACAGGTAGTCGGCCTCGAGCGGCTGGGCGAAGGGCTCGCCGTCGACCTCCACGGCGAGCGCCGCCGGAGGGTGGGAGTCGAGCACGCGCCACCCCGCGTCTTGGAGGAGGGCCGCCCCCCGCCTCTCCCCGGCGTGGCCGTGGCGCTGGCGCGCGAGGCCGCGGTGGCGCCGGAGGGCGCGGCCCAGGGCCGCGAGGAGCGCCCAGAGCAGCAGCGCGGCGAGCGCGCCGATCGCGGCGAACGCGGCAGGAGGGACCCCTTGCACCCCTCCACGGTACGACGGCGGGGTGGGCGGCGCAAAACGGCGGCTGGGCGGACGCACAATGCAGGTGGCCGCTCGACCGCCATGCTCCTCAAGAGCGCACCAGGGTACGTCGGCGCCTGGTTCCGTCGTGCGGCGGAGAGGGGGGAGAGGAGGGTGCGGGACCGGGGTGTGAGGAGACGGGCGCAGGCGGCCCGTTTGATCGAGGCCCAATTGCGCAGGGTGCGCAGTTGGCCGGCCATCAAGGCGTTGATCGGGCTCCAACTGCACATCCTGCGCAATTCGGGGCGGATCAAAGCGGAGCCGTGCAACTCGGGGCCGAACGACCGCTGCCGCGCAATCCGGGACGGGCCGGGGGGAGGCGCTCCACGCAGCTACGCTGCGGCCGCCACCTGGGGACGCACGATCGGCGGCGCGGCGCTAGGAAACCCGCAGCACCACCTTGCCGAAGTGCTCGCTCGCGGCCACGACGCGGTGGGCCGCGGCGACCTCCGCGAGCGGGAGCACCCGGTCCACCACCGGCCGGCAGCGCCCGCTGGCGAAGAGGGGGAGGGCGTGGAGCTCGAAGTCGGCGCACAGCGCGGCCTTCTCCTCGAGCGGCCGGCTGCGCAGGGTCGAGCCGATCACCTGCAGGCGCTTGCGCACCACGAGGCCGAGGTCGAGGGGCGCGCTCTTGCCGCCCATGACGCCGATCAGCACGAGGCGGCCGCCGGGGGCCAGGGAGCGCAGGTTGGCCTCGAGGTAGGGCCCGCCGATGCTGTCGAGGACGAGGTCGACGCCGCGGCCCTCCGTGACCGCAGCGACGCGCGCGCCGAAGTCCTCGGTCCGGTAGTTGCAGGCGTGCGCCGCGCCCGCCTCGCGGCAGCGCTGCACTTTCGCGTCGGTGCCGGCGGTGCACAGCACCTTCAGGCCGCGGGCCGTGCCGAGCTGGATGGCGGCGGTGCCCACGCCGCTGCCGCCGCCGTGCACCAGGAGGGTCTCGCCGGCGCGGGCCGCGCCCAGGGAGAAGACGGTGAGCCAGACGGTCAGGAACACCTCGGGGACGGCGGCCGCCTCCTCGAGGCCGAGCGCCGCCGGCACGGGCAGGGCCACGCGCTCGTCGCAGACCACGGCCTCGGCGTAGCCGCCTCCCGCCAGGAGCGCCATGACCCGGTCGCCGGGGGCGAAGCGGGTCGCGCCGGGCCCGACCGCGTCCACGGTGCCGGCGCACTCGAGGCCGAGGATGTCGCTCTCACCCGGCGGGGGCGGGTAGCTGCCGCGGCGCTGCAGCAGGTCGGCGCGGTTCACCGCGGTCGCGGCCACGCGGAGGCGGATCTGGCGCGGGCCGGGCGCCGGCGTCGGTACCTCGCCCAGGTGCAGCCCCGACTCGTCGCCGGGCCGGTCGAAGACGACCGCCCGCACCTACGGCTCCCGCTCCCGCTCCCGCTCCTCGCGCGCCTGCGCCCTGCGCTGGCTGCGGTCGATGAGCCACTTGACGCCCTTGTAGCTGGCGAAGCCGAGGATGATGCACACGCCCACGCCGCCGGCCACGCCGAGGCCGAGGCCCAGGGCGGCCAGCCCCGACGCCAGCGCCGCGCCGGAGAGCCCCTGCACCGAGCCCGACAGCACGGCGGCGCCCACCGGCACGCCCACGGCCGCGAGCCGCGCCAGCGCCTCCTTGCTGCGCTCCACGGCCTCGGGGGTGGGGTGCTTCTGTCCCTTCAGCGCGTGCAGTGACTCGGCCACCTGCTTGAGCCCCTCGGCCTCGTAGTCCTGCAGCCCGAGCCGCTGGCGCAGCTCGGTGAGCGCCTGCTCCTCCCCGGGCTGGACCACGCCGTCGTCGAGCGCCAGCGACAGCGCGTCGAGGTAGAGGGCGAAGCGCGTGGGCGACTCGCGCAGCTGCTCGCAGACCCCCTCGAGGTCGGGGGGCGCGCTCATGGCCGCGCTGGCCTCGGCCGCGTCCGCGGGCTCGAGCGCGCACTGGGCGAGCGCCTCCTTGAGCTTCAGCAGCTCGCCGGGAGCGATGCTGCCGTCGGCGAGGGCCATGTAGATCAGCCCCTTGATGTAGGGCAACCGCTCGTGGGAGGGGATCTCGTGGGCCTCCGGCATGGCTTGGCTCCAGGTCTTGGGTATAGAATGTGCTCCGAACCGGCGCCGAGGTCCAGCATGTCGAACGCGAAGTCGTACGAGCAGGTCCTGGAGTTCGCCATCGAGCGCGAGCAGGAGGCCCAGCGCGACTACGAGGCGGCGGCCAGGACCATGAAGGACGCCCCCATGCGCGACGCCCTGCTCGAGATGGCGGAGCAGGAGCGCGGCCACGAGACGAAGCTGCGCGGCCTGAACATCGCCAAGTTCCTCCAGGCGGCCCAGAAACCGGTGCCGAGCCTCGACATCGCGGAGTACGTGGTCGCCGGCGAGTTCCACCCCGGCATGAGCTACCCGGAGCTGCTCTCCCTGGCGATGCAGCGCGAGAAGGCGGCCTTCCGCCTCTACACCGATCTCGCGAGGATCACGCCCGACCCCGAGGCGCGCGCGCTGCTCAAGGCGCTCGCCCAGGAGGAGGCGCGCCACAAGCTCGCCTTCGAGATCGAGTACGACACGCACGTGCTGCAGGAGAATTGAGCGGCACGAGCGGCCGCTGCTAGCCGAGCAGCCTGACCAGGGCCTCCGGGATCCGCACGAGCCGGCCGGTGGCGTCGGTGCAGGCGACCTCGACCGTCCCCTCGCAGAGGTGGCCGGGCTCGCCCGGGCGCTCGATGCGCTGCGTGAACGTCACCCGGTAGGGCGTGGCGAGCCGGGCGGTCGAGACCACCTCGAGCCGATCGCCCAGACGGGCCGGCTTGCGGTACTTGAGGCGCAGCTCGTGGACCACGAGGCGGGGGAGGTCGCCGCCCGCGCTCTCCAGGGCCTCGCAGAGCTCGGTGCGTCCGCGCTCGAGGAACCGGACGTAGCCCGCGTGGTAGACGACGCCCTGGGCGTCGGTGTCCTCGAGGTAGATCCTGATCGGGAGGCGGTGCGGGCCCAAGGGGGACCTCCTGCTTCCGGCTGCCGGTTCCATGGTATCCTGCCCTGCGGGCGGGGCTCCTGCAAATGCCCGCCGCGCCCAGAGGAGAGCCATGCGGCCGATCCTGCGACTATCCACCCTGTTCCTCGGCGCCACGCTGCTCGCCGCGCCCCCGGCGCGAGCGCAGGACCAGCCGCAGACCGCGCCGACGCTCGGCGACGCGGCCCGGGACCTCTGGCGCCGGCTCCCCGACTCGGTGAAGGCCCAGGCCAAGGCCAAGCTCGTCGAGCTGATCATGACCTTCGGGGGCGTGCGGCAGGCGGCGCCCCCGCCGCCGCCGCCCCAGACCGCCAAGGAGAAGGCGGCCGCCGAGAAGGCGCGCAAGGCCGAGCTGGCCAAGCTGAAGAAGCTGGAGCAGCAGCGCAAGGCCGAGGAGGCGAAGCGGGCGAAGGCGGAGAAGGCGGCCCAGGCCAAGGCCGAGCGGGAGGCCAAGGCGGCCGCGGCCAAGGCCGCGAAGGAAGGGAAGGCGCCGCCGCCCGAGCCGGTCGTCAAGAGCGCCCCGGCGCCCCAGCCGGCGGTGCCGACCGAGAGCCTGCACGAGACCGCGGTGCACCTCGAGCGCAAGGGCTCCTCGTACTACGTGGGCGCGAAGCTGAACGACCAGGTGGAGGTGAGCTACCTGTACGACACGGGCGCGTCGATCACCACCGTGGACAAGGCGACCCTCGACAAGCTGGGAGTCCAGATCCCGCCGAACGCCGCCACCATCCGCACCTCGACGGCCAACGGCGTGGTGGAGGTCCCGCTGATCGTGCTGGACACGATCGACGTGGGCGGCGCCCGGGTCACCGGCGGCTTCACGGTGAGCCAGTGCGAGCCCTGCTCCGACGGGCGCAAGATCGGCCTCCTCGGCCTGAACTTCTCGCGGCGCTACCTCACGACCCTCGACGAGAGCGCCAAGAAGCTCCGCCTGGTGCCGCGCGTGGACGCGCTCGACCACCGCTTCGACGTGGAGCCGTTCCTCCAGTACCAGGGGGTCAAGGGGTCGATGCGGAGCGGCGCCTTCTACGTCTCCGGTACCGTGTACAACCGCGCGCCCCGCACCGCCAACAACGTGAAGGTCGTGGCCATCCTGGTCGACTCCAAGGAGAAGGAGATCGGCCGCGTCCACGGCCGGATCGGCACCATCCCCGCCGGCGGCACCACGCAGTTCCAGTTCCACGGCCGGGCGCCGGCGTTCGCCAAGTTCTACCTCGAGCTTGACGGTGCCGACTGGTAGCGCCGTCGTCACCGGCGCGGTGCGCCGTCTCCCGCTCCCTCTCCGCCAAAAAATTGCGACACCTCCCACCGGTCCGTAGCATGCGGACCAGATGGACGGCGACAGCTTCATGCGCATCCTGGAGGCCGCGCGCGACGAGGACGGCACGTTCCCGTTCCAGGCGTTCCTCGCGCTCTTCCTCGAGGTGCGTGGCCGGGCGCAGTGGGCCACGGCCACGGAGATGCTCGACTTCGTGGAGCGCGACTTCTCCCGGCTGGCGGAGCTCCACTACGCCGACCCGCTGACCCGCACGCGGGCGCAGTTCATCGGCCGGGCGCTGAAGGAGTACGCGCTGCAGGCGTGGAAGCTGGGGCCCGCCGAGCACGATCCCGCCGCGTTGCCCGTCGAGGACGTGCTCTTCCGCACGGTGCACTAGCGCGGCGCTGGCGCTGCGCTGCCGGGCCGGTCAGCCCCGCTTGCGGCCGCGCTTGCGGGGCGCCGGGGCGCGCTCGGGTGCGTCGACGAGCGGCCGCGGCGCCACCGCGAGGGCGGCCTTGAGCAGCGCGGCGAAGACGAGGTAGCCGAGGGCCGTGAGCACCCAGGTCAGCCCCCCGGCGTGGCGCAGCCAGAGCACGGCCACCGCCGCCACCGGCACGCCGACCATGCCCACGAGCGCGGCCGCGGCGCGGGCCGCGTCCGGCGGCACGTCCACTGACGCGCTCTCGGCAGCCGAGCGCGCGACGGGGCCGTGGCGCACCCGCCCGAGGACGCGCCACGCGGCCACGCCGAGGGCCACCAGCACCGCGGCCGCGCCGATCAGGTAGCCCATCGGGCCGCGACCCTGCGGCTCGCGCAGCACGAGGGCGGTCACCAGCACCGGCACCGCGTCGGCCACGAGGTAGGTGACGGAGGTCGAGGGCAGGCGAAAGCGCGTGCGCGTGCTCATGCCGCCCGGCCACCAGTCGATGAGGTCGGGGTGGCGCAGATCGGCGAGGAGCGTCTGCGCCGCCAGCGGCGCGCCGACGATGAAGCAGACGTAGGCGCCGGCCGTCCAGACGTCCGCGAAGATGCGCGGCGTGCCGCGCACGAAGAAGTGCACCAGCCCGACCAGGGCGCCGAACCCGAGGATGACGATGCTCTCGAGCGCCAGGCTCCGCAGGCCGCCGAGCAGGTGGTCGGGCACGCGCAGCAGGGCGGCGCCGCGCGCGCCGAGGCGGTCCGCCGGAGGCGGGGCGGCGGGGCTCGCGGGCTGGTCCATGGAGGGGCAGGATAGTAGACTTCCGGCGTGCCCGCCACCGTGCCCGGGCTGCCGGCCGACCTCGAGGAGATCCTGTGGGACGTGGCCCGGGAGCGCCTGCCCGCCGGCCGGTTGCAGCCGCGCGCGCTGGCCGCGGCCGTGACCCTGCTCTCGGCGCGCTACACCACGCGGCGCGCGGAGCTGGGCCGCGCGGGGGAGGGCGCGCTCCTGGCGGCGCGGCTGCTCTTCTTCGGCCCGAGCGACGCGCCCAAGCTCGAGGTGCCGCTCGCCGAGGTCGACTCGGTGGCGCCGCTGCCGCGGCGGCTGCGCGTGCTCGACCTCGGCGCGGGCACGGGCGCCATGACGCTCGGGCTGCTCGCGTACCTGCGGCGCCGGGGCGGCGCGGCGGAGGTCGAGGTGGAGGCGATCGACCACGACGTCGGCGCGCTCGCCCTCCTGGGCCACGTGGCGGAGCGGGCGCGGGCGGCGCTCGCGCCGGTGCGGGTGGCGGTGCGGACCCGGACCGCCGACCTGGCCGGGCGGCACGACCTGCCGCCGGGGCCCTTCGACCTGGTGCTGCTCGGCGCGTTGCTCAACGAGGTGCACGCGGGGGACGCCGACCGCGACCGGCGGCGGGCGGCCCTGATCGTCGAGGCCGCGGCCCGGCTGCGGCCCGCGGGCGCCGTCATCGTGATCGAGCCGGCCCTGCGCCTGACCGCACGCAGCCTCGCGGCGCTGCGGGAGCGCCTCCTCGCGGCGGGGCTGGTGCTCTTCGCGCCGTGCCCGCACGCGGCGGTTTGCCCCCTGCTCGTCCGCGAGCGGGACTGGTGCCACGAGGCGCGGCGCGCGGCCTTCTCGCCGCGCCTGCAGGCGCTGGCGCGGGCCACGGGCCGGCGCCAGGCCGCGGTGCGCTTCGCCGACCTGACGGTCCGGCGCGCGGGCCCCACCCTGGCCGAGGCGCGGGGCGCGGCCTGGCGCGTGGTGAGCCACCCGCTCCCCCAGAAGGGGCTCGTGGCCCTCGAGCTGTGCGGGGCGGGGCGGGGCGTGCGCGTCGAGCGGCTCGCCCGCGACACCACGGCCAGCAACGCGGCGTGGGACGACCTCGGCCGGGGCGATCTCGTGAGCCTCGAGCCGGCGCCGGGCGAGGGGGACCGCGTCCGCCTCACGCGCGACCACCGCGTCGCCGTGCGCTGAACGGGGCGAGGCGGGCGGCCGCTACCGCGAGGGGCTCGCCGCGCACACGCCGTACGACTGCCCCCCGGAGGTGGGGACCGGCTGGCACGTCTCCCCTTCGGGGCAGTCGACGGCGGTCTCGCAGCGGATGCGCACGCCGAGCCAGATCGCCGCAGCCAGCAGCGCGGCCACGCCCGCCACCATGACCGAGATGGCGCTCGTGCGGCCCAGCTGGTTGTCGGCCAGGGGTACCAGGGCCACCGCGCCCCCCGCGGTCATGGCCCCGCCAGCGACGGCGAGGACCGCGGGCAGCTGGTAGCGCTGGTGCAGGCACCCGGTGCAGAGGAACGCCGCGAGGCAGAGGACGGCGACCGCGCGTGAGGGGGCGGTGCGCCTCACCGGGTCGACTCCTCGGGAGCCGCACCGGGCTGGGGCGCCGCGCCCGGCTCGGGGGCCGCGGTGCGCGCGAGGGCGGCCGCGGCCGCCCGCGTC
>JACRCY010000462.1 GCA_016218785.1 Deltaproteobacteria bacterium | reverse complement strand
GGCACCTTCTCGGCCCCGCCCCGCAAGGTCACGCGGGACCTGCCGCCCGTGACGGCCGTCGCCTCGGTCGTGACGACGACTCCGTCGCAGACGCTCACGCACCCGCTCCTCACGAAGCGTCGCATGAGCGCGACGAGCGTGCTCCTCGTCGTGGCCGCGGTCCTGGTCCTGACGTTGCTCGTGCTCCTCGGCATCCACTTGGGCCTGTTTGGGGCGGCGCCGTCCACGCCGCCCACGCCCAGGAGTGTCGGGGCCAAGGTGGCCGCGTCCAAGGGCGCCGCCAAGGCGATGGCCAAGACGCCCGCCAAGGCCGCCGCCAAGGCGCCCGCCAAGACCGCGCCCGTCAAGGCGAGCGCGCCCCACGGACCTTCGGGTGCGCCCGCGCCGCTCCCGGGCGCCCACCCGCCCGAGCCCGGTCACCGGTAGCCGGTCCCATGCGCAGGGTCGTGATCCACCGGGCCGGCGGCTACGACCAGCTCCGGCTGGCTCGCCGCCGGACGCGTCGCGCCCCTCGAGGTGACGCCCTACCCGCTCGACCGCGTGGCCGACGCCCACCGCGCCATCGAATCGGGGCAGACGGTCGGCAAGCTGGTGCTGCTCCCCTGACCGGGCGGCGGCGCGGCCTCGCGCCGAAGGCTTGCATTCCCCTCCGCGGATCGGCGAGATTACGGGCGCGGCGGCACCCGTGGCGCCTGACTCAGTGCAGCTGCTCGAGATCCCGCTCCGACTCCCCCGTGACGAAGGTGAGGCTCCGGCGCGCGTAGGAGCCGACGGCGTGGTAGGTCTCCAGCTCGCCGCAGGGGGCCTTCATCAGCGTCTGGCAGTGCTCCAGCTCGAGCACGTAGCCGTAGGGAAACCGTGGGTAGCCGGCGTCGCGCAGCATCCCGCGCAGGTCGGCGACCGTCTCCTTGCCGACGAGGCGCATCACCGCCGCCACCTGCCCCAGGACCACGGCCTGCGCGGCCGCGTCCTGCGACCGCGCCCAGGTGACGGCCTGCCGCAGGAGCGGGAGCGCCTGGGGGTGGTGCGCGGCCACCACCTCGCGCGCGGCCTCGGCCCGGACGAACGGGCTCGGGTCCTTCTCCAGCAGCCGGGCCCACTCCGCCTGCGCCTGCTTCGGGGTGAGCTTGCGCATCCGCAGCGGCGCCAGCCTGAGGAACGCCTCCTCGGCCGAGCCCGCGAACTCGGGCAGCTTCTTGCGCCGTTCCAGGCGGTGCGCCATCTCGGCCAGCGCGGCCTTCTCCTTCAGCCGGGCGAGCGCCCAGGCCGCGACCGTGGCCACGTCACCGCTGGGGTCGCGCAGCAGCGAGCGGAGCCGGCGCCGCTGGGCGGCGCTCGCGGGCTTGGCCGCCGCCACCGCCTCGAGGAGCCCCTGCGCCTCGCGCAGCGTCGCGACCGCCTCGGCCGCGGCCGGCATCGTCTTCGTCGGGTCCGACTTCGGCCGGGCCGCGGCCGGCTTCTTCGCCGCCCCCGGCTTCTGCGCCGCCGCCGGCGCGGCCATCACGATCGCCCCCAGGAGCACGACCCAGCGCGCGACCCCCATCCGCGGCATTGTATCACCGGTGCTCGCTGCTACCCGTTGATCGAGCGCTTGTCCACCGCCAGCGCCGCTTCCTTGAGGATCTCGGCGAGGGTCGGGTGGGCGTGGGAGGTGCGCGCCAAGTCCTCGGCGCTGGCCTTGAACTCCATGGCCATGACGGCCTCGGCGATCATGTCCGAGGCCCGCGCGCCCACGATGTGCACGCCGAGCAGCCGGTCGGTCTCGGCGTGGGCGATGACCTTCACCTGCCCCTCCTCGGCGGCCAGGCTCTTGGCGCGGCCGTTCACCCGGAAGAGCGACTTGCCCACGCGGTACGGCGCGCCGCTCTGCTTGACCTCCTCCTCGGTCAGCCCCACGCACGCCAGCTCGGGCGCCGTGTAGATGACGTTGGGGATCGCCCCGTAGTTCACATGGCCCGGCTTGCCCGCCACGATCTCGGCCACGGCCACCCCCTCCTCCTCGGCCTTGTGGGCGAGCATGGGCCCGGCGACGAGGTCGCCGATGGCGTACACGCCGGGCACCGAGGTGAGGTAGCGCTCGTCGGTCCGGACGCGGCCGCGCTCGTCGAGCGCCACCCCGGCCTCGACGATGCCGGCCGTGGTCGTGCACGGCTGGCGGCCGATCGCCACCAGCACCTTGTCGCTGGCGAGGGTCTCCTCCCCCTTCGGCCCGTGGAGCGTCACGGTCACGCCGTCGCCGTCGACCGTGGCGGCCGTGACCTTCGTCTCCAGCCGGAAGGCCAGCCCTCCGGCCTTCAGCGCCCGCTCCAGCACGCTCGACATCTGCGCGTCGGCGAAGGGCGCGATGCGCGGGAGCATCTCGACCACGGTCACGCTGGCCCCGAGGCGGCTCCAGACGCTCCCCAGCTCGAGGCCCACCGCCCCGGCGCCCACGACCACGAGGCGGCCCGGCACCGTGCCCCAGGAGAGCGCCTCGGTGGAGCTGACGATGGCGCGCCCGTCGAAGGGGAGCGACGGCACCTGCATCGGCACGCTGCCCATGGCCAGGCACACGGCGCCGGCCTCCAGGTCCTGCTCGCCGTCCGCGCCGCGGACCGTCACCCGGCCGGTCCCCCGCAGCAAGCCCACGCCGCGCAGCACCTTCACCTTGTGCTTCTTCATCAGGAGGGGGATGCCGTCGGTCAGCTGCTTGACGATGGCGCCCTTGCGGGCCATGAGCGTCGTCAGGTCGAGCGTCACGTCCGCGCACCTGACGCCGTGGACGCCGAGGCCGTGCCGCGCCAGGTGGTACTGCTCGCTCGACTCGAGCAGCGCCTTCGACGGGATGCACCCGACGTTGAGGCAGGTGCCGCCCAGGGTGGCGTCCTTCTCGACGAGCGCGGTCCTGAGGCCGAGCTGCGCCGCGCGGATGGCGGCCACGTAGCCGCCGGGGCCGGCGCCGATCACGACGAAGTCGAAGCGGTCCATATCAGATCTCCTTTGGAAGGGGGGGGCTCTGCCCGCCCCCCCGCGATCGGGAGGGAGTCGGCCTCGGCACAGCCTGCGGCCGACTGACTCGCTCGCTGCGCTCGCTCGCCCTCGGGCAGAGCCCGTCGAGCCTCCCCCTCACCGCGCGCTTCCCGCGCGAGCCGCTGCTCGCCCCCGCGACCTCGCTGCTGGACGCCGTCGACGGCCATGTCTTCAGACCTCAAGCAGCAGGAAGCCGGGGTTCTCGATCCCGGTCACGATGCGCTTCAGGAACGTCACGGCCTCGCGGGCGGCGACCTTGACGGTGAGCCGGCCGGCCGCAATGGCGTTCACGGTCATCGTGATCTTGTCGGTCTCGAGCGCGAACAGCGGATCGTCGAGGGCCACGACGTCGCCGTCGTGTTTGAGCCACTCGGCCAGCACGCCCTCCGTGATCGACTCACCGACCGGCGGCACCGTCACGTCGATGGGCATCTTCTAGCTCCTGTCACGCCTGCGTCACCCGGCGAGGCCGAGGGCCTCGCGGACGAGTCGCTGCTGCTCCCGCTTGTGGATCCGGAGCGAGCCGGTGGCCGGGCTCGCCGCGGCAGCCCGCCCGGCGTACTGGATCGGCTTCCCCGGGAACAGCTCCAGCAGGCGCGGGTACATGAAGGTCCAGCCGCCGCGGTTCCGGGTCTCCTCCTGTGTCCAGACCACCTCGGTCACGCCCGCGTACCGCGCCGCCACCTCGCGCCAGCAGTGCCCCGGCCAGGGGTAGAACTGCTCGACGCGCAGGAGCGCCACGCCGTCGAGCTTCGCCGCCTCGCGCCGCTCCGCGAGGTCGTAGTAGACCTTGCCGCTGCAGAGGACCAGCCGCCGCGGCGCGGCGGGCGGGGTCGGGTCGTCGAGCACCTCGTGGAAGCGCCCGCCCTCCAGCTCCCCCACCGGCGAGACGCAGCGCGGGTGCCGGAGCAGGCTCTTCGGCGCCATCACGACGAGCGGCCGGCGGAACGGCCGCTTGAGCTGGCGCCGCAGCGCGTGGAAGTACTGCGCCGGCGTCGACAGGTTGGTCACCTGCACGTTGTCCTCGGCGCAGGCCTGCAGGTAGCGCTCTAGGTAGGCGTTGGAGTGCTCCGGCCCCTGCCCTTCGTAGCCGTGGGGGAGGAGCATCACGAGCCCGCCGGAGCGACGCCACTTGGCGAGGGAGCTGACGACGAACTGATCGATGATCACCTGGGCGCCGTTGGCGAAGTCGCCGAACTGCGCCTCCCACAGCACCAGCATGTGCGGCTCCGTGAGCGCGTAGCCGTAGTCGAAGCCGAGGACCGCGGCCTCCGACAGGATGCTGTTGTAGGCGCAGAACCTGGCCTGCCCCGGGCGGATCTGGTTGAGGGGCACGTGCTGCGCCTGCGTGGCCATGTGGTACCAGATGGCGTGCCGCTGCGAGAAGGTGCCGCGGGTCGAGTCCTGGCCCGAGAGCCGCACCGGCAGCCCCTCGTGCAGCAGGCTGCCGAAGGCGAGCAGCTCGGCGGTGGCCCACTCGACGGTGCCGCGCTCCTCGACGCTGCGCCGCACCTCGGGCAGCCGCCGCGCGACCTTCGGGTTCAGCTCGAACCCCACGGGGACCGTGGTCAGGGCCCGCGCCACGTCGCAGAGGACCTCGTGCGCCACCGCGGTCGGCCCCGGCTCGTGGCCGTAGGGGTTCTTGAGGTCCTTCCAGATGCCGCCCCCGGACTGCGGATCGACGGTGGCGTGGCCCGACCGCACCTCCTCGTAGGCCGCCTGCAGCCGCGCCTGGAAGCGCGCCGCGATCTCCTGCTCCTCCTCGCGGCTGAGCACCTCGGCGTCCACGAGCCGGGCGGTGTGGAGCCGCCGCACGGACGGCCGGTCCTTGATCTTGCGGTAGAGCACCGGCTGGGTGAAGGCGGGCTCGTCCCCTTCGTTGTGGCCGTGGCGCCGGTAGCAGACCATGTCGATGACCACGTCGCGGCCGAAGGTCTGCCGGAACTCGAGCGCCAGCTCCGCGACGAACACCACCGCTTCGGGGTCGTCGCCGTTCACGTGGAAGATCGGCGCCTCGATCATCTTCGCCACGTCGGTGCAGTAGGCGCTGGAGCGTCCCTCCTTCGGCGTGGTGGTGAAGTCGATCTGGTTGTTGACGACCAGGTGGATGGTGCCGCCGACGCGGTACCCCTCGACCTGTGACAGGTTCAGGGTCTCGGCGACCAGCCCCTGCCCGGCGAAGGCGGCGTCGCCGTGGATCAGCAGCGGGATGACCTCGCGACGGTCCCTGGTGTCCCCCTCGCGGCGCTGCTTGGCGCGCACGCGCCCGAGGGTGATCGGGTCGACCGCCTCGAGGTGGCTGGGGTTGGAGGTGAGGCTGATCTGGAGGTCCTTGCCGCTGCGGCTGCGGTGGACGCTGTGGAAGCCGCGGTGGTACTTCACGTCGGCGTCGCCGCCGTAGCTCTCCACCAGCGCGATGTCCTCGAACTCGGAGAAGATCATCGCGTACGACTTGTCGAGGATATTGGCGAGCACGTTGAGCCGGCCGCGGTGCGCCATGCCGAGCACCAGCTCCTCGACGCCGAGGTCGGGCGCCAGCTCGACGATGGCGTGCAGCGCGGGGATGAGCGACTCGGCCCCCTCGAGCGAGAAGCGCTTCTGGCCCGGGTAGCGGCCTTGCAGGAAGGTCTCGAACAGCTCCGCGTCGACCAGGCACTCGAGCGTCTCGAGCCGCTTCTGGCGGTCGAAGGCGGGGCGGTTGCGCACCGGCTCCATGCGGGCCTGAAGCCAGCGCCGCACCTGCACCTCCTGGATGTGGAGGTACTCCACGCCGATCGCGCGGCAGTAGGTCTCCTGGAGGATGCCGATGATCTCGCGCAGCGGCGCGCGCGCCGGGCCGCCCAGGTTGCCGGTGTCGAAGACGCGGTTGAGGTCGGCGTCGGTGAAGCCGAACGCGTCGAGCGCGAGCGCCGGGTGGCTCGAGCGGTTGTCGCCCAAGGGGTCGAGCTGGGCGATGAGGTGCCCCTGGTTGCGGTAGGCGAAGATCAGGCTGGCCACCCGCGACTGCGCGCCGGCCTGCTCCGCGGCCACGCAGGTGCGCGGGCAGGAGGCCAGCTCGAAGCCCGAGAAGAAGGTCTGCCAGTCGCGGCCTACCGACTGCGGGTCGAGCCGCCACTGGGCGTGGAGGTCGTCGACCAGATCGGGGTTGGCGAGGGTGGCCAGGGCCGGCTCGGTCCGCAAGAGCGGGCTCGGCACGACGGTGTCGGTCCCGGCCGGCGGTAGGTCGGTGGTGGACACGGAATCCCCTCCTCGCGGTCGCGTCGGAGGGGCAAGGTTAGCGCACTTCCGGTCGGGCGCCCACCTGCGCGGGCGGGGCCCGCGGTGGCGCGGCTACAGGTCGTCGCAGGGGGTGCCGAGCCGCTCGCCGAGGTAGGGCCCGAGCTCCGCGTAGATGAGCTGCAGGTTGTCCTCCACCGGCACGATGACGAGCCTGGTCCGGGTCTTCCCCGCGATCCAGACGGCCTCGTCCTTGGAGAGGACCAGCCTGAGCTCCCCCTTCTGCGTCGAGAAGATGTCCCCCTCGGAGTCGGAGACCACGTTCTTCATCTTCTGGAGCTTCAGGTTGCCGCGCGGCCCGAGGTACAGGCGGAAGTCGCGGCCCGGGCGCTTCTCGCCCAGGGTGTCTACGAAGTAGTAGGTGCCCTGCTGGTCGCGCACGAGGGCGTAGGCGCTGCGCTGCCAGAGGCGCGCGAGGAACCTCGCCTTGGCGATCCGCTCGCGGCCTTCCCCCTCGGGCACGGGCTTCAGCTCGGTGCGGCGGTCGCCGCACGCGACGTGGTACTTGCCCCCCTGGAACAGGATCTGGGCGTCCGCGCGGCGGCCGATCCGCGGCTCCCAGAGCGTCCAGTAGTTCGCCAGCCGGGCCTGGTCGCAGACCGCCCCCCCGCCAGTGCGTCGCAGGTGGTGGAAGATCTTGCCGTCGCCGTAGAAGACCGCGCCGATCTTGTCGTGCTTGAGCTTGTCGGCGGCCGGGAGGCACCAGGCGAGCGGGACCAGTGCCACGTAGTGCCCCTTGCCGTCGTACAGGAGGCGCAGCGCGTCGCGGACCGCGCCCACGTCGTACGCCGGGCGCTCCTGGGCGCGCGCTGGGCCTGCTCCCAGCAGTACGCAGAACGCCACGACGACGGTGCTCGCGCGTCTCACGGCTTCGTCATGCTAGCCCGAGTTTACCAAGTTACGGACGCTCTGAGCAAAAAGCACCTGTAGTGGCCGGTGGTTGCGGGCCCCGGGGCGATGACCTAATTGGGTTGTATCGAGGAGTTGCGATGCACGACGATGCTGCCCCTGGGGCGAT
>JACRCY010000461.1 GCA_016218785.1 Deltaproteobacteria bacterium | reverse complement strand
GGCCGGCTACGGTGCTGCCCAGGCGGTGCCCGGCCCCTTGTTCACCTTCGCGGCTTATCTCGGCGCCGTCATGAAACCGGAGACGCGGATCGCGGCCGACGGGCTGTGCGCGGCCATCCACGCCGCCTGCCTGCTTCGGGCCGGCGCGTACCGGACGGTCCTCGTCGTGGCACACGGCAAGGCCTCCATGGCGCCGCGGGCGGCGCTCGAGGCCTGGGCGATGGATCCGATCTTCCTGCAGCCGCTGGGCGCCGACTTCCGCACGGTCGCGGGCCTCGAGGCGCGCGTGCTCTGCGACCGCGATCCCGGCGCGGTCCTGCGCTGGGCCCACCTCGTCGCCCGCCGCCGCTCCGACGCGGCCCCACACGGCGTGGCCGGTCCGGTTGCCGCCCTGGAGGTGCTGGCCGCGCCGCTTCTGGCTTCGCCGCTCACGGCCGCCATGGAGGCCCCCGCGGCGGACGCGGCCTGCGCCGTCGTCCTCCAGGCGGGCGGCAGCGGGGTACCGGTTCGCTGGATCGGCGCGGGTCACGATCTCGAGGCGCACGCGCCCGGTGATCGCCCCCTGGGACGCTGGAGCGGGCTGCGGCGGGCCTTCGACCGGGCCCGCCGCGCGGCCGGGCTCGAAGCGGACGCGCGCTTCGCGGTGATCGAGCCGTCGTGCCGCTACCCGCACGAGGAGGAGCTGGTCCTGGACGCGCTCGGAGGCACGGCGGGGGCCGTCGTTTCGCCGAGCGGCGGCCTGTTCGCGGGCGATGCGCCGTGCGCCGCGGGGCTCGGCCGGCTCGCCGAGGCCGTCCGCCGGCTGCGCCGCGAGCCCGGCGTGGGTCGCGCGCTGGTCCACGGCGCGTGGGGGCCCGCCGGTCAGGGCCAGGCGGTGGCGATCCTGGAGGCGTCGCAATGAGGCAGGTGGCCGTCATCGGCTCGGGGCAGACGCGTCACGCGCGGTGTCGCGACGACGTCTCCCAGGCGGAGCTCGTCCGCGAGGCGGCGGCGGCGGCGCTGGCCGACGCAGGGCTGCGGCCGGCCGACGTCGACGCGGTGCTCTTGTCGAACATGGAGCTGTTCGAGGGCCGCGCCTTTCCCGAGCTCTGGGTCGGCGAGGGTGCCTTCGCCTGCGGCAAGCCCTGCATGAAGATCGCGACGGGCGGGACGTCGGGGACCTCGACCTGCATCGCGGCTTTCCACCAGGTGGCCTCGGGGATGTTCGACACGGTGCTGGTCGTCGGCTTCGAGAAGCACTCCGAGGGCCACACCCAGACCGGCATGGCGCTGACCGATCCCTTCTGGGACCGCGCCGTCGCCTCCGGCGCCCTCGGCAACTTCGCGCTGTCGATCTCCGAGTACATGGCCGAGCGCGGCGTGACCGAGCGGCAAGCGGCGCTGGTCGCCGTCAAGGCGCGCCGCAACGCCGCCCAGAACCCCCACGCCCACCTGCAGATGCCGGAGCTGACGGTCGACGAGGTGCTCGCCTCGCGGATGCTGGCCCACCCGGTGCGGCTCCTCGACATGTGCCCGCAATCGGATGGCGCCTGCGCGATCGTCGTGGCGAGCGGGGATCGGGCGCGGCGGCTGTGTCCGCGGCCGGCGTGGGTCCGGGCCACGGCCACCCGGCACGAGCAGCCGACGCTCGGCGACATCGACCGGCGGCTGTGCTCGATGCGCACGCTCCGGGACGCGGCCCACGCCGTCTACGCCGCGGCCGGCATCACCGAGCCGCTCGCCGAGCTCGACGTGGCCGAGATCTACGAGCCCGTGACCTATGCCGAGCTCGCCTGGTACGAGGCCCTTGGCTTCTGCCGCGACGGCGAGGCCGGGCGGCTCATCGAGGACGGTGTCACCACCATGGACGGCACGCTGCCGGTCAACCCCTCGGGCGGCGTACTGTCGTCGAACCCGGTCGGCGCCTCCGGGGTGATCCGCGTGGCCGAGGCCGCGCTCCAGATCCACGGCCGCGGGGGCAGCCGCCAGGTGGAAGGGGCCAGGCTCGCGCTCGCCACGGGCTACGGCGTCTACGCCTGGGCCGACGCCATCGTGCTGGGAGCCGAGTCATGAGCGAGCGGATCGTCGCCCTGCACACGATGGATCTGACCTGGCGCTACGCCTCGGGCGAGGCGATGGAGCGGTTCTGCGCGGCGCTTTGCGAGCGGCGCATCGAGGCGCTCCAATGCGACGGTTGCGGGCGCCGCTACCTGCCGCCGCGCCCCATGTGCGGCAACTGCCGGCTGCGCCTGTCCAGGTGGGTGCCGGTCGCCGACGAGGGGACGCTCGTCGCCTGGACGGTCGTGCACGTCCCCATCCTCGACGGGCGCACCGGCGAGCTGCGGCCGGCGCCCTACGGCATGGGCCTCATCCGCCTCGACGGCGCCGACACGACGCTCAACCACTTCCTCGCCGAGGCGAACCCGGCGCGCCTGGCGCTGGGGCTGCGCGTCCGCGCCGTGTGGCGGCCCGACCTGCGCGGGGCGATGGACGACATCCTCCACTTCGAGGTGCTGCCGTGATCCGCGAGGGATCGATCCACCTCCCCTTCGCCTACGCGGCCGGCCCGGCCGCCAGCCGCTTCCTCGTGTCGCTGCGGGACGAGGGGCGGATCCTGGGCTCGCCCTGCCCGGCCTGCCGCCGCGTGCTCTGCCCTGCCCGATCGTTCTGCCCGCGCTGCGGCGACGAGACGGGCGAGCCGATCTCCGTGGGCCCCGCGGGCACGGTGGTGTCCTTCACGGCGCAGGCGGGCGGCGTGGTCTTCGGCCTCGTCCGGCTCGACGGCGCGGACACGGCCATGCTGCACCGGCTTCTCGGTGACGGCATGCGATGGACGATCGGCGCGCGGGTGCGGCCGCGCCTCGCGGCACGGCGGCAGGCATCCATCACCGACATCGAGGGCTTCGAGCCGCTGCAAGAACCAGGGGACGGGACATGAGCATCCGCACCGAACGTGACGGGCATCTGCTCGTCGTCACCATCGACCGGCCCGAGGCCCGAAACGCGCTCTCGATGCAGATGACCCGGGAGCTGTGCGAGGCGTGGCGGATGCTCCGGGACGACGCGGAGCTGCGCGTCGCCGTCCTCACCGGCGCCGGCGACAAGGCGTTCTGCGCCGGCGCGGACCTGAAGGAGATCGGCGCCTGGTACCGCTCCATGACGCCCATCGAGCGGCGCGAGCGCGCGGAGCGGGAGCCGGGCCTCGGCGGCATCACGCGCAACCTGGATCCTGGCAAGCCGGTGATTGCCGCCATCAACGGGCACTGCCTCGCGGGCGGCCTCGAGCTCGCGCTCGCCTGCGATCTGCGTGTCGCCGCAGGCCACGCCACCTTCGGCCTGCCCGAGGTCAAGCGCGGCATCATGCCCGGCGCCGGAGGGACGCAGCGGCTGCCCCGCGCCGTCCCGCTCGGCGCGGCGCTCGAGATGCTGCTTTCCGGCGATGCGATCGACGCGGAGACCGCGCTCCGGGTCGGGCTCGTCAACCGCGTCGTCCCGGCCGCCGGCCTGATGGACGAGGCGCGCGCGCTCGCCGGGCGCATCGCCCAATGCGCTCCGCTCGCCGTGCAGGCCGCGCGAGCGGCGGCGCTGCGCGGGCTGCACCTGCCGCTCGACGAGGGGCTCCGCCTCGAGCAGATGCACGCGGAGCCGCTGCGTCACACCGAGGACGCCGCCGAGGGGATCCGCGCCTTCGCCGAGAAACGCACGCCTGAGTTTCGAGGGAGGTGAACGAGATGAGCGACTGTGAATGCAAGACGATCCGCTGCCGGCGCCAGGGCCCGGTACTGCGCGTCACGCTCAACCGCCCCGAGGTCCTCAACGCCATCGACGGCACGATGCTGGTCGAGCTGCGCGAGGCGCTGGCGGACGCTGGCAGCGATCGCGCGATCCGCGTCGTCCTGATCGACGCGGCCGGCGAGAAGGCGTTCTCGGCCGGCATCGACGTCGCCTACGTGAAGGACATGCAGGGGCTCGAGGCGCGCGAGGTCGGGCGCGAGCTCCACCGGACCTTCCTCATGCTCCGGACGACCGAGAAGCCCATCGTGGCGGCGATCGACGGCTTGTGTCTCGGAGCGGGCCTGGAGCTCGCGGTCTCGTGCGACTTCATGATCGCGAGCGACCGCGCGAAGTTCGGGCTGCCCAACATCCACCGGGGCATCCCGGCGATCGTCGAGGCGGCGATCCTGCCGCTGTGCATCGGCATCCAGGGGGCCAGAGAGATGGCATACCTGGGCGAGTACTGGGACGCGGCGAAGGCTGAGCGGCGCGGCCTCGTGCAGACCGTGGTGCCGGCGGGCGAGCTCGACGCGGCGGTTCGGACCCTGTGCGCCACACTGGCCGACAAGAGCCCGGCCGCGCTGGGCACCCAGAAGGAGATCATTCACAAGTGGATGACCACCGACCTCGAGTCGGCCATCGACTTCAGCATCAACACCGTGATGCTCAACTTCATGACCCGCGATCAGAAGGAGGGCATGGCCGCCTTCCTGGCGAAGCGGCCTGCCTCCTTCGAGGGGAAGTGATGGACAAGGCGATCGTCACCTGCGCGCTCACCGGCGCGCAGCAGGGCAAAGAGGCCAACCCGAACGTGCCCGAGCAGCCCGAGGAGATCGTCGCCCAGGGCCTCGAGGCCTGGCGCGCCGGCGCGGCCATCCTGCACCTGCACGCCCGCGACGCGGACGGCGCCGCGACGGCGGACGTGGCGGTGTTCCGGCGCATCGTCGAGGGCTTGCGCAGCGCCGGCTGCGACGCGGTCCTGAACCTGACGACGGGAGGCGCGGTGGCCGGCTTGCCGCTCGAGGAGCGCGTCCGGGTCGTGCCGGAGCTGCGTCCCGAGATCGCTTCCTTCTCCATCGGCGGGGGCAGCCTGCTCGGGCGGTTCGACGAGCGCGAGGGCCGCTGGGTGCGCGACCGCTTCGTGGCGCTGTTCTCGTCGCACGAAGAGCTCGAGCGGGTCGCGCGCGTCTTCCTCGATCACAGGGTCAAGCCCGAGCTCGAGGTCTACCACGCCGGTATGCTCAACAACCTGCGCGCCTTGATCTCGCGCGGCCTGCTCGTCGAACCGTTGCTCGTCAACTTCGTCATGGGGATCCCCGGCGAGATCACCGAGGCGAGCGTCAAGAACCTCGTGCATCTGGTCGATGGGCTGCCGCCCGGCGCGCACTGGCTGGTGAGTGCCATCGGCGCACGCAACCACTTCCGCATGCTCGGCGCGGTCGTGGCCATGGGCGGACACGTGCGCGTGGGCATGGAGGACAACGTCTACTGCGGGCGCGGCGAGCTGGCCCGCTCGAACGGACAGATCGTCGACAAGGCCGTCCGCGTCCTGCGCGAGCTGGGGGTCGAGCCCGCGACCCCCGATGAGGCGCGCGCAACCCTGAAGCTACGGAGGAACAAGTCATGAGCCGAGAACGCATCGCCATCGACGCCTGGGCAAGCTGGATCGGGCCGGAGGGCGCGAAGCAGTGGCCCGCCGAGTACCTGCACATCTTCAAGAAGTACCGCTCGCCGCGGGTCATCTTCGAAGGGATGAGCGTCGAGCGGATGCTCGCGGAGATGGACGGCGCGGGCGTCGACCGCTGCGTGCTCTCGGCCTTCTATCACAAGGACCTCGCCGTCGTGTCCAACGAGGAGGTCGCCGCGCTGTGCCGCGCGCATCCTGACCGCTTCATCGGCTCGGGTACCGTCAACCCGATCCGCAAGCCCGGCGAGGTTGCGCGCGAGGTCGAGCGGCTCACCAGCGAGCTGGGCATGAAGGTGATCCGGCTCGAGCCCTACATGTACGGGGACGGCGTGACCGGGCTGGCCCCGAACGACAAGCACTACTGGCCCGTGTATCTCGAGTGCCAGAAGCGCGGCGTCGCGGTCGCCATCCAGGTGGGCCACACCGGGCCGCTGCTCCCCTCGGAGTGCGGTCGGCCCATCTATCTCGACGAGGTGGCGCTCGCCTTCCCCGAGCTGACGATCATCGGCTGCCACCTCGGCCAGCCCTGGCACGAGGAGATGATGACGCTCGCCTGGAAGCACGACAACGTCTACGTCGAGACGAGCGCGCGCACGCCGAAGCACTGGCCCGCCTCGTTCGTCGAGTTCGCCCGCGGCTGGGGCCGGGACAAGGTGCTGTGGGCCACCGACTACCCGCTCTTGCCCTTCGAGCGGACGCTGGCCGAGCTCGAGGCGCTGGATCTCGGCGACGAGATCTTCCGCAAGGTCGTGCGCGACAACACGCTGCGGGCGCTGAAGCTGGAGGCGGCGTGATGGACCTCGCGGGTGTCCTGGGCCGTATCCCCTATCTGCGCCCCCACCGGCTCGAGGCCGGCGAGGACGCGGACGGCGCGGTCACCGTTCGCATGCCTCTGTCCGAGACGGTCACCAACCACGTCGGCATCGTGCATGCCGGCGCGCTGTTCACCGCCGCCGAGACCGCCGCCGGCGTGGCCGCATGGCGCGTCGTGCCCGGCGACCGGGCCTTCGTGCTGCTGCGCGGCGCCACCGTGCGCTACACGCGCCGCGCGGAGGGCGACGTGCTCGCGCGGGCCACGGTCGAACCCGCCGCGGCCGAGGCCGCGCGCACGGCGTTCGACGAGACGGGCCGCGCGGACCTCGCGGTCGAGGTCAGCGCCACCGACCCCGCGGGCGAGACCGTCTTCGAGGGGACCTTCGACTACGCGCTTCGACCGAGGAGGGCATCATGAGCGAGACCGTGCGGACCGAGGTGCAGGACGGCATCGCGAGGATCACCCTGAACCGCCCCGACCGCCTCAACGCCATCGATCTGCCTACCCTGGAGGCGCTCGTGGCGGCGCTCGACGGCGTCGCCGGGGACGTGCACGTGCGGTGCGTCGTCCTGGCCGGCGCGGGGCGCGCGTTCTGCGCCGGCGCCGACCAGACCGAGATGGTGCCGCGCCCGCCGGCCGACTGGGAGCGCATCGTCGAGCGCTACCTCGAGCCCATCCGCCGGATCTCGACGATGGACCAGCCGGTGGTGGCGCGGCTCCACGGCGACGCGGTCGGCGGAGGGCTGGGGCTGGCGCTCGCCTGCGACTACCGGGTCGCCGTGCGCGGCGTGCGGCTGTGCGCGCCCTTCGTGAAGATCGGCCTGGCGGGCTGCGACATGGCGGCCGGCTACTTCCTGCCGCGGCTCGTGGGGCTCGGGCGCGCGACCGACATGATGATGTCGGGCCGCTTCGTGGAAGCGGAGGAGGCCGAGCGGATCGGGCTCGTCACGCGCATGGTCGAGCCCGAGGCGCTCGACGGCGCCGTCACCGTGCTGGCGGCTGCGCTCGCCGCGAGCGCGTCGCGGGCGCTGGCGTTCACCAAGCGTGCCATCCGCCGCTCGCTGGATCGCGGGATGGACGCCGAATTCGACTACGAGGTCTACGCGCAGGTGCAGTGCCTGCAGAGCGAGGATCACCGCGAGGCCCTCGCCGCGTTCAAAGAGAAGCGCCAGGCCCGCTTCGAGGGACGCTGAGGTCTTCGATGGACATGCAGGACCGTCTCGACCCGAGGGAGAATCCATGACCGACGCGCTGCTTGCAGAGCACGAGATCCAGCTCCAGGAGGCTGCCCGCGCCTTCGTGGCCCGCGAGATCACCCCGAACGTCGCGGCCTGGGACCGTGCCCGGCGCACCCCGCGCGAGCTGCTCGCGCGCATGGGCGAGCTCGGCTGGCTCGGGACCGCGTTCCCCGAGGAGGTGGGCGGAAGCGGCGGCGGCTCGGTGCTGTACGCGCTGCTCTGCGCCGAGCTCGCGCGCGGCTCGGCCGGAGTGGCGCTCAGCATGTACGTGCACACGGCGCTCGCGTGCGCCGCCGTCCACCACCTCGGCACCGGCGAGCAGCGGAGGCGCATCCTCCCCGCGGCGCTCCGGGGCGCGCGGATCGGCTGCTGGGCCTACGCCGAGCCGGGCGCCGGCTCGGACGTCTCGAGCGTCCGCACCCGCGCCCGGAAAGAAGGCGACGGCTACGAGCTCGACGGCAGCAAGCTCTACATCACCAACGCGCCCTTCGCCGACTTCGCGGTGCTCGTCGCCTCGACCGCTCCCGACCGCGGCCTGAAGTGGCTGTCGCTCTTCGTGGTCGAGCTCGACAGGCCCGGGATCGCAGTCGGCCGGCCGATGGAGAAGCTCGGCATGGGAGTCTCCGAGATGGCGGAGATCGTGCTCGAAGGCTGCCGCATCCCCGAGGCCGATCGCCTCGGCCCCGAGGGGACCGGCTTCATCGAGGCGATGAAGGTGCTCACGCTGGGCCGCATCGCGGCGGCCGCCTTCGGCGTCGGGCTCGGCCGCGCCGCGCACGAGACCGCGCTCACGCATGCGCGCGAGCGGGTCCAGTTCGGCGCGCCGCTGGTCCGCCAGCAGTTCGTCCGCTTCACGCTCGCCGACATGGCGACGCGGCTCGAGGCCGCCTGGCAGCTCACCCTGCACGCGGCGCGGCTCGCCGACGCGGGCAAGTCGCACGGCACGGAGGCTTCGATGGCCAAGCTCTTCGCCACCGAGACCTGCACCTGGGCCTGCGAACGCGCGCTGCACCTGTGCGGCGCGCAGGGCTACATGCTCGAGAGCGCAGCGCAGCGCTTCTACCGGGACTGCAAGGTGCTGGAGTGGGGCGAGGGCACGAGCGAGATCCAGCGCGAGACGATCGCGCGCGCACTGGAGGGCTGATGATGGGTGTACAGGAACGACGGCAGCGGGAGCGGGAGGCGCGCAAGAAGAGCGTGCTCGACGCGGCCCGGTCGCTGGTGCGCGAGCGCGGGTTCAACGGCACCACCTCGCGCGAGATCGCCAAGGCGTGCGAGCTCTCCGAGGCGACGCT
>JACRCY010000463.1 GCA_016218785.1 Deltaproteobacteria bacterium | reverse complement strand
GAGCTGCTCGTCCTCGGCGAGCTCGCCGAGCGGGCCCGCGCGCGCGGCGGCCAGGTGATGATCGAGGGGCCGGGGCACGTGCCGCTCGACCAGATAGCGGCCAACGTGCAGCACGAGAAGCGCCTGTGCGGCAACGCGCCGTTCTACGTGCTCGGGCCGCTCACCATCGACTTCGCGCCCGGCTACGACCACATCACCGCCGCCATCGGCGGCGCGGTGGCGGCCGCGGCCGGCGCCGACTTCCTGTGCTACGTCACCCCGGCCGAGCACCTCCGCCTCCCGACCGTCGACGACGTCGCCCTGGGAGTGGTGGCGACCCGCATCGCGGCCTGCTCGGGCGACGTGGTCAAGGGCACCGGCGACGCGCGCGCCCGCAACGACGCCATGTCGCGGGCCCGCAAGGCGCTCGACTGGGAGGCGCAGTACCGCCTGGCGCTCGACCCCGGGCGGGCCCGCGCCTACAAGGAGGGGAGCGAGGCCAAGGGGTCGAAGGTCTGCACCATGTGCGGCTCGCTCTGCTCGATGAACATCGACTCGACGACCACCGCGCGCGCGAGCGCCCCCGGCGCGTTCGTGCCCGCCGTGGCGCCGTCCCCCGGTGCGCGTCGGCCCGAGCGCGCCCCCGCCGGCTGCCCGCTCCCCGCTCCGCGGTAGCCGCCCGCCGCCGACACGCGCTCGCCGCGGGTCAGCCGGCCCGCGCCCCGCCCCTCACTGGCACGGCGAGGTGTACTGGCTGCAGAGCTCCGCCTCGTACTCGACGGCGCGGCCGTCGGTGATGGTGCCCGTGGCCGGCGCGCGGCCGCCGGTGCCCGTCGCGGTCATGTGGATCAGGCCGGCGAGCGCCTCGGCGCGCAGCACGTCGCGCACGAGCACCTGCAGGTCGCGCGTGGACTCGTGGTACTCGACGAGGGCCTTCGCCGGGGTGGCCGCGAGGTCGTAGGTGGCGCCCGGCTGGTAGCTCGCGTCGGCCGCGAAGTCCAGGACGAGGGGCTTGTCCCAGTCAGCGGTGGCGCCGCTCCCCGGCAGCAGGAACACGCGGTAGACGTCGCTCGTGCCGTCGGTCGCCGTGGTGCCCCAGCCGCTCTCGAAGACCATCTGGCCGACCAGGCCCACGTCGAGGGTCACGGCGGCGGTGCCGAGGTCGGTCGGGCTCGAGGGCTGCGCCGGGGCCTCGTACATGGGCACGTCGAAGGTCCCCTGCAGGGTGCCCACGGGCAGGCAGCCGCCGGTGTCGCCCGCGCCCGCGCGGCAGGTCTCCGCGGCCTGGCACGCGGGGTTCGCCCCCGTGCCGGCCTGGTTCTCGGACGGATCACAGCGCATCCAGCACGAGCCGGAGGCGGGCGCGGCGCGCAGGCGGAGGCAGGTCCGCGGGCAGGCGCAGTCGAGGTCGATCATGCACAGCGAGCCGGAGACGGGGCCGCCGCCGGGATCGCAGGCGGGGCCGTCCGGGGGCACGGTCACGTCGTCGGGCGGGCCGTCGTCGGGCTCGGCGCGGTCTTGGGGCTCCGGTCGATCGTCGGGGCTGCGGTCGACCGCGACGTCGCGGCCCGCGTCGACCTGCTCCTGGCCGCCGCCACAGCTGCAGCCGCCGGCCAGCACGGCCCCGGCGAACCCCACGAGCAGCAGACCCCGACGCACGGCCCATCTTCACCAAGGGGCGGGGTGGAGTCAACCGGGGATCCGACGGGAGGGGTGGACGGGAGGGGCGCGCGCCGGGAGCGGCGCGGCGGGCAAGAGAAAAGAGGCGCAGGGCGAGCGCCCTGCGCCTCGGGTCGACGCAGACGAGCGCGCTAGCAGGGGGTGCTGTTCGGGCCGCACATCTCGGCGGTGTAGCCGAACAAGATCGCGTCGCTGGAGAAGCTCCCCACGACATTGCCGGTGGTGGTGGGCGCCGCGGTGAGGGGCATGGTGCCGTCCCAGCTGAACGCGTTGATGGTGTCGCTGGAGATGGTGGACCCCGTCACGACGGCCGTCTCGATCCGCATCATCGCCGACGTGGCCAGCGTGCCGTCGAGGCTGACCGGGGTCGTCGTGTTGTACGCCGCGTCCGGGATCCAGATTGTGAGGAGGACGTTGTTGCCGACAGCGAACGGGTCGTTGTAGATGTTGATCACCCACTCGGCGTTGGTGGTGTCGTGCTCGACCCAGCCCTTGGCCGCGGTGGTGAAGCTGGCGCTCACGCCGTTGATGTTGGTGGTGATGCTGATGGTGCCGCCGGCCGTGTCGATCGTGCCGATCGGGATCGTGAACGTCCCGGCGATCGGGGCCGTCGGGTAGCAGTGCCCCGGATCCGTGGCGCTGAACATGATGCCCGCCTCGTTGGTGCCGCAGCCCGAGCCGGACGGCTGGGCGAAGCAGCCCCCCGAGGTCGTGGAGGTTGGATTGATCTTCACGCAGTCGTCGGGGCAGGTGCAGGGCTTGCTGTTGGTGCAGATGGCCGCGTGGGCCTGGCCGCCGGTCGGCACGCACGCGCCGGTGCCGCCGTCGTCGCCGGTGCCGGTGTCCTGCTGCGGGCCGACATCGCGCGGGCCGTCGAACTGGATTTTCGGGCCGTCACCGTTGGTGCCGCCGTCGTCCTGGGTGTCGGGAGGGTTGCTGCTGCCGGAGCAGGCCGCGAACACGAGGGCCACGAGGCCGGCCAGGAAAGAGATCCTAATCGAACGCAACATGTGCAGGCTCCTTCGTCTAAGTTGAGGTTCCGTCCCGCCCCTCCCTCGGGGCGGCTCTTTTGGCTCTCCGCAGCGCCCTTTCGTGGGGCGCGAGGGATGATCAGCACAGCCGTGGGGGCCTGTCAATAACCCCGATGCACCTCCTTCGGTGGCGAGGCCCGGGCGCCGCGCTCTCCGGGATGACAAGCGGTCGCCCGAGCGAGTACCATCGAGACATGGGGAACCGAGGGCATACCCTCCGGAAGGGGGCGAGACGGGCCGGCGGCACGCTGCTCGGCGCGCTGCTCACGGTCGCGGGCTGCGGCGGCACGGGCGTGCCGGTGGGCCACGACGGCGGCGCGGCCGAGGCCGCGACCATGGACGGCCCGGTCGCCTGCCTCACGCGCGACGCCGGCTGCGATCCGGTCCGGCAGACGGGGTGCGGCGACGGCGAGAAGTGCTCGCTCGTCGGCAGCGACCTCCAGTGCGTGCTCCTGGGCGCGGGCACGGCCGGCGCCGAGTGCCAGGCCATCGTCGGCGGCGACAGCTGCGCCGCGGGCCTGATCTGCGCCAGCGCCGGAGGTGCCAGCACCTGCGTGCAGTTCTGCGACCGCGTCTGCGGCGAGCCGTGCGGCGTGGGCACGCGCTGCAACACGCGGCTGGGCGACACGGGGGAGTGGGGGTGCGGCCCACTGCCACCCCCATGCGATCTCCTGGCACAGGACTGCGCCGGAGCCGGCGAGGCCTGCTACCTGGTGGAGCCGGCCACGAACACGACCGGCTGCCTGCCCGAGGGGACCCTGCCCGAGGGCGCCGCGTGCACCGCCCAGGGCGAGTGCGGCCGCAGCCTGGTCTGCCTCGCGTCCCAGGCCGGCGGGCTGTCGGTGTGCGTGCCCCTCTGCGACACGCGCCTGACGGTGCCGTGCGCGAGCGGCGTCTGCACCGCCCTCGAAGACCTCGATCCCGTGGGGTACTGCCACTAGCATCGCGCGTCCGCGGCGCGCCCCTCTAGCGCCCCCGGCGGCGGCGCGTGGCGCCGAGCAGCAGGAGCAGCGCGAGGGTCCCGAGGCCGGCGCCGGGGCCGGCGGGCGCGGTCGCGCAGCCGCCGCTGCCACCCACCTCGTTGGTCCCGCCGTCGCCCCGCGCGGGCGGCCGGTCGCAAATGAAGGTCTGGCCGTCGCCCGAGTCGATGCACTTGGAGTCGTTGGGACACGGGTTGCCATTCGGTTGACAGACGGCGGTGCAGAACCCGTTATTCTGGCCGTCCACGCAGATGCTCGAGCGGCAGTGGATGTTCTCGGTGCAGGGCGCGCCCGTGGCGCCGGGCGGGATCGGCGTGGAGCTCAGGCAGAAGCCGTCCGCCGAGCAGTAGTACCCGACGGGGCAGTAGAGGTTCTGCGCCTCGTTGCAGGCCTGGGTGCAGTAGCTCTGCTCGGCGAAGATGCACCACGTGCTGTTGCAGTCCTCGTTGCGGCTGCAGGCGGCGCCCAGCGCCCCGCCCGTGGGCGCGGGCGGCAGGTCGATGCAGTTGCCGTTCTGGCACTTCCGGTTGCTGCCGCACTGGGCGTCGGTCGTGCACGTCGGCGGCGGCGGCGTGGACCCGACGGTGACCGTGACGGTCGCCGAGGTCCCGACGTTGCCGTAGGGGTCGCTCGCCTTGGCCCACAGCTGGTGCTGCCCGTCGCTGAGCTGGTAGAGGGTGAACTCGTAGGGCGTGGTCCAGATCGAATCGACCAGGGCCCCGTCCTTGTACATCTCGACGGTGGTGATGCCGCTCGCGTCGGTGGCGGTCACCGTGACCTTGAAGTAGCTCGGCTGCGTCGAGCCGTTCGCCGGCGAGGTGATGGTCACCGTCGGCGGCGTGGTCTCGGGGTTGACGCCGCCGCCGCCGATGGCCTTGGTCAGGTAGAGCTTGTCGTCCTGGTAGTTGTTGGTCGAGCAGTTCGACTCGCCGCTGCGGGTCGTGGCCGCGCCCCAGGTCAGTCCCCCCTGGCCGGTCTCGGCCCAGAACATGATGTCGTTCTGCCGGTTGATGTGCGCGAGGCCGTAGGTGTGGGCGTTCTCGTGCGCGATGGTGTAGACGAGGTCCCAGAGGCTCATGCCGTACGCCGCCATGTCCTCGGAGCAGATGAAGTTCACGTCGAGCGGGTTGAGGTTGAGCTGCTCGCCGGGGGCGCAGTCGAGGGGCGACACGCCGAGGACGCCCTGCTCCATGCCGATGAGCGCGGCGGAGCCGCCGATCATGGTCATCATGTAGTCGCCCGACGTCGGCCGCGTCCGCGTGAACGCCACGTTGTAGCCGGCGTACACCTGCTGCAGGTTGCTGACGACGGCGTTGATGACCGTGTCGCGGTTCGAGCCCCAGTGGGCCGCGTTGAAGGCCGGGATGGTGACGTTGTGGCCCGGGATCCACGACGTGTTGGTGGTCGCGTTCGAGTCGTAGCTCGAGTAGCGGATCGCCTGGCCGTCGAAGTTCAGGAAGACCACCGTCGTGCCGCCGTCGCGGTAGCGGTGCCTGCTCTCCCAGCGCGCGCGGATCGTCGCCTCCACCTCGGGCGGGTAGCGGAGCACCACCTCCCACGGCGCCGTCGGGACTTGATACGGCCGCAGCGGGACCGAGCTCACCGCGACGTCCGGGAGCCCCGGGTCGCCGGGGTCCGTCGGCGCGACGGGCAGCTCGGGCGTCGAGAGCGCACGGACCGCCGGGTCCGCGTTCTCGGTCGGGCGCGGGAGGCCGTCGCAGGCGACGCCGAGCAGGCCGACGCCGACGGCGAGCGCGAGTCCGAGGATCCGGGAGGACGTCGTGGTGTCGTTCATGCGGGGTCTGTCCATGGTAGCAGTCTACTGTGCCCGAGGAATCTACAGCAACCCCCGTACCAACCCGGTGCCCCGGTCTGCGGCTCCTCGACGGGAAGTGGATCCACGGAATCCTGGCACGTTACGCGCGCGCCGTCGGAGCACCCGACGGACGGCCGGGCATGGCCTGGGGGTACGAGCCCACATGATAGGGGCACGAGCCCACGGGTGCCCGCCTGCACTCCATGCGCGGGCGCCGCTGTCCGACGAAGTATGCAGGAAAGGCTTGCACTACGTTACCATGTATGTATAGTGGGGTCTCAAGGAGGGTGGGACCGACTCATGAGCGATCCTGCACATTCAGGACAGGGACGGTGGGAAGTTCCGCTCTGGCGGGATGTTACGGACGGTCAGTGGAATGATTGGCGCTGGCAGGTCAAGCACAGCATCCGCACTCCCGACGCGCTCAAGAAGGTATTGCGCCTCACAGCCGCCGAGGAGGAAGGCTTCCTGGCTACCCGGGAGGTCTTCCACATGGCAATTACGCCATATTACGCAGCCTTGATGGATCACGGCGATCCGACCTGCCCGATCCGCCGACAGGCGGTCCCCCACATCGCCGAGACGCACATCACCGACGCGGAGATGCGCGATCCGTTGACCGAGGACACGCACGTGGTGGCGCCGGGCCTGGTGCACCGCTACCCCGATCGCGCCCTCCTGCTCGTCAACAACATGTGCGCGATGTACTGCCGTTTCTGTACCCGGAAACGGTACACCGGCGCCGTGAACGAGACGCTGCCGAAGGCCGAATTCCAGCAGGTTCTCGAGTACCTGCACGCCCATCCCGAGGTGCGGGACGTCCTCGTTTCGGGTGGTGACCCATTCATGATGGCGGACGCCCGCCTCGACGAGCTGCTGGCGGGGCTGCGCTCGGTACCGTCGGTGGAGGTGATCCGGATCGGCACGCGCGTGCCCGTGGTGCTGCCGATGCGGGTCACGACCGAGCTGACGCAGATCCTGCGGAAACACGCGCCGGTCTGGGTCAACACGCACTTCAACCACCCCAAGGAGCTGACCGCGGAGGCGCGCGCCGCGTGCGGGCGCCTGGTCGATGCCGGCGTCCCCATGGGCAACCAGACGGTGCTGCTCAAGGGCGTCAACTCGAGCGTGCGCACGCTGAAGGCGCTCTTCCAGCTGCTGGTGGCCACGCGCGTCTGGCCATACTAACTGTACCAGTGCGACCTCGTCGAGGGAACCGACCACTTCCGCACGCCCGTGGCCACGGGGCTGGAGGTCATGGAGCAGCTGCGCGGCCACACCTCGGGCTTCGCCATCCCGACGTTCGTCGTCGACACTCCCGGCGGCGGGGGCAAGATCCCGCTCAGCCCGCAGTACCAGATCTCGGCCTCGGCCGAGGCGACGACGCTGCGGAACTTCGAGTTCCGCACCTTCCGCTACCCGGAGCCCGTGGACCGCGACTGCAGCTGCCCCTACGAGGCCAGGTTCTTCCGCGAGGAGACGGCGGACGCCGCGCTCGAGCTCCAAGGGGAGTGGCCGCAGGCCGCGCGCGCCGGGCGGCGTCGGCACCGCGCGGGTTAGCCAACCCGCTGTCAGCGGGCCGCGGCGAAGCGGTATACTGCGCCGGAACCGCTTTCCGGGAGGAATGTCCATGCGCGCGCGGACCGTGTGCCTCGCCCTCCTCGGCGTGCTCGCCGGAGAGGGCTGTACCTTCTCCTCCGCGGTCGCCTACGGGCCGGCCGGGCCGCCGCGCGATCCCGCGCACGTGCGCGTGCTCGCCTCCTCCGACCCGGGACGGCCGCACGAGGTCGTCGGCCTGGTCGTGTCGCAGCGGGACACGAGCGACCCGCGCGAGCTGATGGCGGAGGTGCGCCGGCTCGCCGCCGCCATGGGCGCGGACGCGGTCATCGACCTCAGGCTCACGCTCGGCTTCGGCGTGTGGAACATCGGTCACCACGTCACCGGCACCGCCGTGAGGTACCGCTGATGCGCGCCGCACGGCTCGCGAGTGGGATCGTCGGCGTCGGGCTCGCGCTGCAGCTGGTCGCCGCCGGGTGCAGCTACGGCGCGGCCATCGTCACCGACGACGGCCGGCCCTTCCCGCCGACTCAGCCGCAGGAGCTGCGGCTCCACCCCGGGCGCGACCCGGGCTTCCCGTTCGTCTTCATCGGCCCGGTCGCCGTCTTCACGTTCGGCGAGGCGCCCGACGCGATGCGCGAGCTGGCCGCCCTGGCGGAGGGCATGGGCGCCGACGCGGTCATCGAGGTGCGCCTCTCCAAGCTGTCGAAGAACACCGGCGCGAGCGGCGTGGCCGTGAAGCGGGCACCACCGCCGCAGGCGGCAGCGCCCGCGGCGGGGCCAACGCCACCGCCGGTGCCCGTGCCACCGCCGCTACCCGTGCCGCCGCCGGCGGCAGCGGAGTAGCAGGGGGAGCTGCAGGTCGAAGGTCGCGGGGCGAAGGTTCAACCGTTCAACGTCGAGCCTTCGCCCGCCCGGCAGTGGGATTGAAACGGGGAGGAAGAGATCAGGTCAGGCGGTCTCTACTGCGCCTGGATCTTGAACTCGATGCGGCGGTTGGCGGCCTTGCCCTTGGCGGTCTTGTTGTCCCCGACGGGCTTGTCCGGGCCATAGCCGATGGTGTGGAGGCGGCCGGCGGCGACGCCCTTGCTGACCATGTAGGCCTTCACCGCCTCGGCGCGGGCCTTCGACAGCTCCATGTTCTTCTCGCGCTTGCCCTCGCTCGAGGTGTGCCCCTCGATGGTGAGCGGCAGCTTCTCGAACTCCTTGAGCACCTTGACCGCGGCGTCGAGGACCTTGAACGACTTGGGCAGGATCTTGGCGGAGTTCAGGGCGAAGGTGATGCCCTCGATCGTGCCGGTGAACTTCTTGATGGCCTCGGGCAGCGGGCAGCCGTCGTTCTCCTTGGGGCCGGCCTGGTCGGGGCACTTGTCGAGGCGGTCGACCACGCCGTCACCGTCGCGGTCCTTGTCCGGGCAGCCGCCGTTCTCCTTGGGGCCGGGCTCGTTCGGGCACCTGTCGTCCGGGTCGAGGATGCCGTCGCCATCGCGGTCGCGGATGGGACAGCCGGGCTTCTTGGGATCCGGGTTCGGGCCGGCGGGCTCCTTCGGGCACTGGTCCTTGCTGTCGACGAGGCCGTCGCCGTCGGTGTCGGCCTCGGGGCAACCGGGCCGCGCGGGATCGGGGTTGGGGCCGGCCGGCGTGGTCGGGCACTGGTCGAGGCGGTCGATCACGCCGTCGTTGTCGGCGTCCTTGTCCGGGCAGCCGTCGTTCTCCTTGGGGCCGGGCTCCGTCGGGCACTTGTCCGTGACGTCCGGGATGCCGTCCTTGTCGGTGTCCTTGGGCCCCTTGCCGAGCTGGACGTAGAAGCCGACGAGCGCCTCCCAATCGAGGGTGGCCTTGGAGTCGGGCACCGAGCTGGGCGGGAGGATCAGGCGGCCGTCGAGGCGGACGCCCCAGTCGTAGCCGATCTGGAACTTGGCGCCGACGCCGAAGTGCGCCGCGGCGTCGGTGTCGTTCGTCACGAGCGTCGCGTTGGCGCTGCGCATGCTGTAGCCGCCGTAGCCCGCGAGCACGAACGGCTGGAACAGGCCGTTCATGAAGCGGTACATCACGTGACCGCGCCAGGCGATGACGAGCAGGTCGAGGTCGCCGTTCTTGCGGGCGACCGTCGGGACGAGGCCGGCCTCGAGCTCGAGGGCCAGCCCGGGCACGAACTCGAAGCCGAGCCGGAGGCCGACCATGGCGCGGCTCTTCGGCGAGTTGGGCCAGGGCTCCACGTCGGGCACGCCCAGCTCGTTCGCCTGGCTGAACCAGTGGGCCCCGACGAAGCCGCCGAGCTCCCAGTAGGGCCTGAAGTCCTTGGCCTGGGCCGGGCTCGCGCCGGCGAGCAGCGCCAGCGCCATGACGGTCACGAAGAGAGAGCAGGTGCAACGTTTGCCCAACATGAGTTCCATCCTCCCATCAAGTCATCGGGACTGCGTTGACCAACGGCCGTCGCCGGCCTGCTGCGCTCCCCCGCCGACGGCACCCGACGCGCCCACGAAGGCGCTACCACACCGGGACCTCGTCTGGATTCGGGGTCCTTGGATGCGACCCGGGCGCATTGTACGTCATCAGGGCAAATATCAAGAGAAAAAGTGCGCGGCCGGGCAACGCCGACCGTCCTTCAGTACTGGAGCAGCTGGGACAGGTGCTCCTTCTCCCAGCGGGCCGCTTCGGCGTGGCGGGGGAAGCGGGCCTCGGCCTCGCGGAAGCGGCGCGTGTGGAACTGGCGCCGGCCCCGGACCACCGGGATGGCGAACACCTGGTGGAGCATCTCGTGGTACACGATCCACTCGACGAAGGTGCGCGGCACGAAGGGGCGGTCGAGCGACGGGTGGACCCGGATGAGGCGGTCCTCCACCGAGTAGGAGCCCATTTTGATGGAGCTGTGGCGCCGCGCGCGGCGCCGCCGGCCACCGCCCCAGGTGATCCGGGCGTGGATGGCGCCGCCGAAGAAGCGGGCGTTCAGCTCGTCGAAGACGGCCTGGAGGTCGTGCACCTGCCCGCGCGTCTCGATGACCAGCGGCGGGGGCGCCTTGCGCTCCTCGCGGTGGATGTGCCCCTGGTGCGCGTCGATGTAGCGGCCGAGCAGCCCCGAGGCGCGCCGGTCGTTGTCGGCGATGTAGCGCGCCAGGGCCCGCACCACCACGGGATCGGCCCCGAGGAACATGTGGTGGAGGCGCACCCGGTAGGTGCCGCGGCCGCGCTTGACCGCGATCATCGTGTAACAGTTGTCGGTGATCGCGAGCGACAGGCGCCCCTTCGTGAGGTGGGCGGCGATGCGGTCCTCGAGGCGCGCGCGGGCGGCCTCGTCGGGCAGGCCGATGGCGAGCGGCTCCTGCGCCGCGTTCAGCCGGGGCGCGTCGGCGCGGCGGGCCGGGCACGCGCCTACTGCACCGGGAGCGGCAGTGAGCGGCGCGACCACTGCCGGCGTCGGGGCCCGAAGGACGACCGCGGGCGCAAAGGCGAAGGCGATCTGCTCGGCCTGGTCGCTGCGGCGCCCCGATCGCGTGGTTCGCATGTATCGTCGCCAGGTTAGCCGCGGGTCTGCCGCGCGCACAGCGAGCCTGAAGTATATCGTCCGGGATCTGCCGCCGCAAATTCCGGGCTGCCGCAAAAGCTTGCGATCGGAGCCCGTCTTGTTTATGATGGTCGTCACCTTTTGCCGCCCACATAATGGACGGCGCGGGGGGCTGTTCGAGGCAACGCCAGATAACGTGGGAGGTGGTTGATGCGGGACCGATTCATGCTCGTTAGGTTTGTAACTGCCCTCGCGATTGGAGCCATGGTCAGCTTGGTTGGCGTCGGCTGTGGCGACGACAACAACCCCGTCCAGACCGACGCCCAGCACGACGTCGCGGTCCCGGACGACGCCGCCCCGCAGACGGACGGGCAGAAGGATGTCGCCGTCCAGGCCGACGCGGCCAACACGAGCGGCAACGTGGTCATCGTGCAGGCCAGCCCCCAGCTGACCGGGACCGGGATGGACACGCAGATCGGCTGGATCAAGGCCTCCTACGTGCTTGCGGGCTGGGGTCCGCTCGACGACAAGGACGTCCCGACCACGGTCCTCGACCTCAGGTCCGGGCCGTTCGGCTGCTACGCCAAGTACTACAACAAGGGACAGGTCATCGACGGCGGCGCGGTCAGCGACTACGTCCCGGACACCGCGAACGCCGGCGACATCACGGTCACGGGGTACACCCCGGGCGCGTTCTTCGTCATCAACCCGGCGACCGGCGGGCCCTGGATCACGGACGCCGGCACGCCCCAGACCGAGGCGTTCCCGACCACGATCAACTGCAAGCGCACCGTGATCGAGGAGCAGAACGACGCGGGCGTGATCCCCGACGCGGGCACCGGCCGCTACGACTACACCTGCGACAACCTCAGCTCTCAGGGCCAGCGGTACGTCACGAGCTTCATGGCGCCCGCCGACTCGCTCCACGTCCAGGCCACGGGCACCACCGAGATCGGCGCCTTCGACGCCACCGCCGTCGGCGTGGCCCCGTTCATCAAGGTCCTGCCCCTGGGCACGCTGTGGCAGCTCCCGACGGTCGCCGCGGCCTACGGCACCGACGCGGGCGTCCCCATCGGCTACGCCT
>JACRCY010000471.1 GCA_016218785.1 Deltaproteobacteria bacterium | reverse complement strand
GGGGAGGCGCACAGTCGAGCCCCCAGTCGAGCCACGATCGAGCATCTGCACAGGAAACGCAGACCAGAACTCGCGAACAGAGAATCTCGCCCGTTGGGCGAGAAAGCGACCTCGACTGAGGCTCGACGGGGCCGCCGACGCCTAGAGCGGAGTTATGGCGCCGGTCGGCCGCCCGCCGCCGTGATCAGCCGCCCGCCGCGGGCGCCGGCGACCTCGGCTCGTCGCGCAGCGGCAGGAAGAAGAGGCACACCATGGAGGGGAGGGCCGCCACGAAGGAGAGCACGAACAGCCAGAGGTAGCCGACCCGCTCGACGATGGCGCCGCCGAAGCCGCCGCAGATGGTGCCGAAGATGGACCAGATGGCCGAGGCCACGGCGTAGTGGGCGGCCTTGAACTCGGGCTTGCAGGTGCGCATGGCGTAGATCATGAGCACGGCGTTGCCGAGGCCGGCCGCGAACTGCTCGTAGGCGAGGATGGCGGCGATCGTCGCCAGGCCGCTGGCGAGCTTGGGGTCGGGCCGTGTCCACGCCAGCCACACGTAGACCCAGATGTTGAGGTTCATCCCCAGCGTGAGCGGCCAGACGGCGCGCCGGAGGCCGAAGCGGCGGACGGCCCAGGCGCTCACCAGCGCGCCCACGATGCCCGCGCCCGTGCCGAGCAGGCCCTGCATCCAGGCGAGGTCGATCTTGCTGACGCCCAGGCCCCGCAGGAGGAAGGGCGTGTGCATCGAGAAGAGGATCTCGTCGCCCAGCTTGTAGGTGATGAGGAAGAGGAGGACGAGGCCGATCTTCGGCTGATCGAGGTAGGAGACGAACGCCCGGCCATACTGCCGCAGCACGCCGCCGGGGCCGTCCTGCGCCGCACGCGGCCGCTCGAAGCGCGGCAGGTAGACGTAGTGAAACGCGAGCAGGAGCCCGAGGGTGATCGCGGCGCCGAGGAAGCTCCAGCTCCAGCTGAGCCAGCCGGCCGTGGCCACCAGCACGCTGCGCGTGAAGATCACGGCCATGCGGTAGGTCATGACGCGCAGGCCGGTGTACTTCGCCTGCTCGCCCGGGTCGGTGATCGCCTCCATGTAGAAGGAGTCGATAGCGATGTCGTGGGTCGCGGCCAGGAAGGCCGCCACCACCAGCACCACCACGAGGAGGCGCACGGCCAGCGAGGCCACGGCCGTCGCCGAGGTCAGCGCGGTCGCGCCGCCATGGACCACGGCCGGGCCGCCCAGGACGCACAGGCCCATGAGCGCGATGACGAGCACCAGCAAGGCCTCGACCTTGAGGAGCCAGCCGCGCTTGGTGCCGAAGAGGTCGAGCGCTGGCGCCCAGGCCCACTTGAAGTTCCAGGGGAGCGCCAGGAAGTTCAGGAACCCGAGGTACAGCTCCTTGACGCCGACGTCCGTCAGGTAGACGCCGGCGAGGTAACGCACCATCATGTAGGGGAGGCCCTCGGCGAAGTACGTCGTCGACACCCACGTGGGCGTGGAGCGGGGCGGGTCGCTCGCGGGGGCTTCGTGCGCTTCGGGCATTCCCGGCTAGCGTAGATGGCCGCGGCGCCTGCCGCAAAGAAAGCAGGTCAGCGCGGCGGGCGCGTGCGGTCGCGGAACCAGGCCCGGTACGACTCCATGCGCGCCTGCTGCTCGGCCGGCGCGCGGCGCCGGCACGCCGCGTGCTCGGGCGACCCGGCGGGCGCGCCCCAGCGGACCTCGACGCAGTCGTTGGGGTCGTAGGCCACCTCGAACGCGCGGGCGCGGGCCACCACGTCGGCGAGCGTCAGGGTCTGCGTCGAGCCGTCGGAGCGCCGGTAGGCGAAGGTGCGCGCCCGCAGCGCCTCCTGCAGCTGTCGCTCGAGCGCCGCCGCCGCCGGCGGCGCCTGGTCCGCGGCGAGGCCGAAGTGGGCGGGTCGGCGCGCGACCTCGCGGGGGAAGGCCGTGACCGTGTCGATGGCGATGAGCAGCCGCATGTCGCGCGAGGGCGTGGCGAAATCCTCCCACGGTCCCCCGGTCTCGAAGATGGCGTGGCCCGTCGGCATGGGCACCACCGTCCCGGGGTGCCCGGCGAGGTAGCGCTCGCCGTTGTCGACCGAGTTCACGCGCCGCCTGACCGACTCGTCGAGGGCGTCGACCAGCAGGCCCAGGCGCACCTCGGGGTCCAAGGGGCGCGGGTTGGTGAGCGCGTCGACGCGGTCGTAGAAGTCGTCGGCCGTGAGGCGGTTCTGCTCGTCGCTCCACGGGGCGAAGTCACGGCCGCCGCGCAGGCGATCGTTGCCGAGGGACTCGATCGCGACCACGCCGGCCTTCCGTCGCACCACCGGCGGGCGGAACTCCTTGAAGCCGGCGCCCCCCTCCGCGGTCTCGGGTCGGAACAGGAATGTGCCGCGCCAGAAGCGCCGCCGGCCCACCGTGCCGTCGGGCTGCGCGTCGGCGCCCACCAGGACGCCGGGCCGCCCGGCCCCCTGCGGCAGCCACTTGCAGACGACCAGCACGTGGCCGTACGGATCGGCGAAGACCGCGCCCGGCCGCAGCCAGCGCCGCTGGAGCGGCACCGGGTAGTAGTCGGTCTCGCTGTCGCCCGGCCGGGTGCGGCCGCTGCCCGAGTGCACCGCGCTGCCGACCTCCCGGGCGATGAACTTCTCGATCGCGCGCAGGTCGTCGTCGGGACCGCGCGTCCTCCGCGGGGCGGCCGTCGCGCCGGGAGCCGGGGGCGCGGGCGCGGCCGGGTCGGGCTCGGGCCCGCCGCCGCCGAGGGAGGGCTTCAGCGCCCGCGGCATGCCGATCTCGTCGCGCGGCATGAGGTTGGTGACCTCCAGGGGCCGGCAGGTGGGCGGCCGGCCGTGGCCGCCGCGCGAGCAGTCGCGCACGCCGAAGGGCAGGCCCAGCTTCCACGCGAAGTACGCGCGCAGGAAGTGCGGGAGGTCGGCGCAGTCGGGCTTGAGTTTGAGGAGCCCCTCCTCGCCCCGGCCGAGGTGGTCGAAGAGGAGGTTCTTGTCGCGCGCCGCGAGCAGCGCCTGCAGGCTGGGCCAGGTGCGGTCGTCCTCGAGGGGGTAGTCGAAGAGCTGCTCGACGAAGAGGGAGTAGAGGTTGGCGGTGTCCTCGCGCCAGGCGCGCACCGCCCCCCACGCCGACCCCGCCCGCGACCGGTAGCGGAACGGCCCCGGCCCCACCTTGATGCGGCGGCACGCCTCCACGCGCTCGCCGTCGCCGACCACGGCGGTCCACAGGCCGGCGGCGGGCGTCGGCACCTCGACCCAGTAGCCGTAGGGCGGCCCGCCCAGGCGGCGGACCTCGGGCCGCGTGGCGCCGCCGGCGGGGTCGACCAGCTTCACCTCGACCGGATCGAGCGGCCGGCTGCTGGCGACGATCACGCGCAGCGGCTGGCGGCTGTTGGGCATCATGGGCGTGACCCACACGGCGGTCTCGCGGCGGTCGCGGCACTCGGGCGGGGTGACGGCCGGGGCGGCGGCCCGCGGCCGCGCCACTCCCTGCAGCTCCGGCGTCAGGCGCCCGCCCAGGATGACGATACGGGTCAGCCGCTGCAGGAACGACTGTCGCTCGGAGCCGCGTCCCAGCTCGAGGTTGCTCACCGACACCCGGTCGACGACCATCAGGGTCGCGCGCGCCCCGGCGTCGCCGGCACCGGCGCGTGGGGCACAGGGGCGGAGGTACTCGGCGAACGAGTGGATGACCATGGGCTGCCCCTCGGTGGTGCGGCCGAGGTACAGCATGATGTGCCCCGGGAAGTGCAGCAGCACGACGCCGGCGCGCGCGGCCGCGTCGATGAGGGAGAGGCGCTCCCGTTCGCTCACCGCGGCGTCGAGGTCGATGCTGAAGGAGCCGGCCTGCGCCTGCGCCGCGCTGTTGCGCGGCAAGTCCAGGCCGAAGGACGCGAAGAGGTCGAGGAGGAAGCTGGAGCAGTCGTGCCCGCCGTGCCGGTCGCCCCAGCCGTAGGGGCGGCCGAGGAAGCGGAACGCCTCCTCGAGGACCGCCCGGCGCGTGAGCGGCTGCGCCGTGGAGGCGACCCGCGCGGCGTCGACCTCGGCGGTGTGCCAGCCGCGGCGCGTGGCGAAGTGCACCCGGCCCGGCCCGGCGGGCAGGAGCAGCGCACCGTCGGGGAGCTGGCCCCGGGTGCCGTCGTCGGCGCGCAGGTGGACCTCGCCGCGCACGCGCAACCGCGGTCCGCGCACCGCGGCCTCGCGCAGCGCCGGCGGCACCGGCGGCGACAGCACCGCGTCGCCCGGGATCCACCCGAGCGCGTAGCGCGTGCGCGCGAGCAGGGTGCCGTTGCGCCAGCGGACCAGGACCTGGACCGGCTCTTGCGGGCGCGCCGCGGCGCACAGGTTGCGGTCGAACGCGGGGTCCACCGGAGCCTTGAAGAAGGGAACGGCGAGCGGGCTGCAGCGGATCGGGACGAGGCCCACGGCCACGCGGAGGTCGGCGACCGGCTCCGGGGAGCCGGTCCAGCGCCAGAGTGGGGAGAGCCCCGCCGCCGGCAGCTTGCGGCCGGCCGCGTCGACCCATGCGCCCTCCGCGAGGGCGCGTCGCTCCGCGTCGAGGCGGGCGTTGACGCGCGCGACCAGGTCGCGCGCGTCGAGCGGGGCCAGGAGCTCGGGCTCCACCAGCTCCGGGTTGTCGCGGTGGCGGAGCGCCCGGTTGTGGGCCGCGATGGCGGTGGCGGCCAGCACCACCTCATCGAGACCTCCGGCCACTTCCCCGCGCGCGAGCCAGTAGTCGAGGGTCTGGTGCCCGGGCCGGACGCCGGGGAGGGGGCTCGGCGCGACCTCCTTCTCGGGGCAGGCCTCCGGGCCGCCAGCCCGGGCGGGCCCGGACGCGGAGCGGGAGCGGGGGCCCGCGCGGGGGCACGCGCACACGAGCGCGGCGAGCGCGACGAGCCCGACGCGCAGCGCGAGACCGCGCCGCGCGCCGTCCCCGCCAGGTCCACGCCCCAACATAGGCAGATGGTGCCGTGGGACGCGCCCGGGCGCCAGTTTCCCGCCTACATGTTCATCAGCGACTTCACGCCGTCGCGGAAGCGCACGATGATCGCGCCCCGGATGACCGTCTCGATCTTGCCGCGGCCGTGCTCCGGGTGCTGGATGATCTCACCGGCCTTGTAGCGCTCGCCGGTGCGGAACGGGCGCGGGTTCTCGACCGAGGTCAGCTCCTTGATGAGCGCGAAGCGGGCCTCTTCGGCCTTCTTCGACTCGACCTGCTCGGGCGTCAGCTTGGCGGGGCCCGCCGGGCCCTTCGGACCCTTGCGCGCGGGCTCGGTCCGGAATCCGTGCTTGCTGCCGCAAGTGCCGCACACGACGTGCTTGGGCTGACCGCCGACCAGGGCCGCGATGGTGTGATCGGTCACGCCGCCGCACGGCCCGCACCACGCCTCCACGGTGCCCCCCACGTGGTGGAGATCCTCCTCACCGCGGCGCACCCGGAGCTCGTCGCGCCCGGGCTGGATCGACTTGGGAGGATCGCGACGCAGCAGGAAGGGGTGACCACCGGAGGCCGCCGCGTCGGCGGCCCTGGCCACGGCCTGGCCCCCAGCCCGCTGCGGCAGCTGCGCGGCCAGGCGTCTGAGGTCGAGCGCGCGGCGACCCTGGGCGCGCTCGATCGGATCACGCTGCTCGACCGGCACGGACTCGAGGACCTCGCGGTAGGCGGTGGTCGCGGCCGCCACCTTCTCGTGAGCCACGTCGAGGTCGGCCAGGGCCGGCTTCTCCTCGTCCAGGAGGTTGCTGACACGAAGGGTCGCGTCGCCGATCAGGTCGGCGACGCGCGCCAGTTTCTGCTCCAACGTCTCGTCCACGGTGGGCCTCGGGGTTGCCGGTTTCTACCACAGCGGGCGGGCGCAGGCTACCGCTGTCGTGGGAACTACCTACGGCGCGTGACGTCGTGTGGGAAGGCGGCGGGGCGTGCGTTTCAGCGGCGGCGGCGACCTCCGCGCAGCCGGGCCAGCAGCAGGGCGAGAGCCACCGACCCCGGGGTCGCGCGGCCCGCCGCGCCCGCGGCGGCGCAGCCGCCGTGCAGCGTATCGGCGTTGCCGTCCTCCCCGCCCACCACCGGGGCCAGGGCCACGAGGCACAGGCTGAAGCCGCCCGCCACCACGGCGCACACCGCCGAGCCCGGGGCCATGCCGTCGGCGTGGGCGGTCACGGTGCGGGTGCCGGGCGCGACCAGCACCTCGTAGTAGCCGTCGGGATCGGCCTGGGCCTCCTCGCCGCTGTCCACCGTGAGGCGGGCGCGGCCCACGTGCGTGGCCAGGTCGAGGTCGGAGCCGTCCAGCGGCAGCACCAGGGCGTAGCCGAAGAGCTTGCCGCGCGCCGAGTCGATGGCAACGCATTGGCCCGTGGCGTCGCACACCTGGTCGTCCGGGCAGATCGCGCAGCTCTGGCCGCAGAGCGGATCGGGACCGCACGCCCGTCCGGTGCAATCGGCCGTGCAGTCGATCGCCTCGCACCGACCCAGGAGGTTGCAGGAGAGCCCGTCCGTGCAGACGCCGCAGCTCAGGCCGCACGCGGGATCGGGGCCGCACACGTTGGCGGAGCAGTCGGGGATGCACGGGCCGCACTGCCCCGCGGCGCCGCACGTGCTGCCCGTCCCGCAGGTGCCGCAGCTCGTGCCGCAGCTGGGATCGGGGCCGCACTCCCGGCCGCTGCAGTCGGGCGTGCAGGGCGTCTGGCAGTGGCCCGCGCCGTCGCACGAGTCGCCGCTCGGGCAGGTGCCGCAGCTCGTGCCGCACCTGGGATCGGGGCCGCACTGCCGGCCGCTGCAGTCGGGCGTGCAGGTCGCGGTCAGCCCGATGGAGCACCAGATCGAGCCGCCGGCGGTGACGGTGCAGGTGCGCGAGCGCGACGTGTAGCCGGTCGCCGAGGCCGTGGCGGTGTAGTCGCCGGCGTTGAGGGAGAAGGACCAGTAGGCGTCGGGGTCGCGGGCCGTGGCCGTGCCGCCGGTGTTGAGCTTGACCGTGGCGCCGGGGATGCGCGCGTTGGTGTCGGTGCCGATGTAGACCACGCCCTGGAGGGTCCCTTGCGGCTGCGCCTCGGTGAGGTTGTTGCGCCGGATCGCGATGTAGTTCGACGAGGCGGTGCGCAGGTTGTGGACGCAGCCGTACGAGCACCCCTTGCACTCGTAGGCCCAGAAGCTCCCCCAGGCATCGCCGCTCTCGTAGACGACGATGTGGCCGGAGCCGCTCTCGTTGTGGACCAGGCAGTCGGCCTGCTTGGCGTTGTCCCGCGTGACGCGGGTCCAGTGGGTGGTCTCGTTGCGGAAGTTGTACGTCGAGTAGGGGTGGGAGTTGGTGCTGACCGGGCTCGGGCTCGGGACCTGCCACACCTTGGCGGCGAAGCCGGAGCAGTCGGCGCCATACGAGCCGGAGTGGCTGCAGCTCGGGCAGCTCCCCGAGCAGGAGCCGTGCTGGGTCCCGTCGGTCCGCCAGGAGCCGTGTCCCCAGTAGTACGAGTAGCCGACGCCCGACTTGGCGAGGCTGATGATCTCCGCCCGCGTCATGGGCGCGGGCGCGGCGGAGGCAGGGCGCGGTGCGCCGGCCCAGGCGGCGAGCGCGGCGAGGGTTGCGGCGAGGGTGCGCAGGCTCACGGCAGGATCCTCCTCATGGTCACACCGCTCTCGTCCCAGCTCATCTGGTAGACGTTCCCATCGGCGCCGAGGCGGATGGGACGGAAGACTTCCTCGGGGCCCAGGCGCGGCGGCAGCGTCACCCGGCCGAGATCGGCGCCGTCGGGGCCCAGGATGGCGACCACCTCGGCCTCGTCCGTGCGCGACCCCTCGTCGCCGAGACGCCGGAGCAACGCGGCCGCCAGGAAGATGCGCCCCTGGCGGTCCGACTCGAGAGCCGAGAGGTGCAGGATGGGGGCGGGGAAGGTGACGCGCGCGAGCGGCGTGAAGGCGGCCGCGTCGCGGGCCTGGCGCAGCACCACCGCGGCCTCCCGGCCGTCGAGCGCCGCGCGCAGGAAGGCGCGGCCGTCACCGGTCGGGCGACCGGGCGTGATCGGGCGGTTGGGATCGCCGCGGCCACCCGCGTCGGCGATACGCACGAGGTCGCGGTGCTCGACCTCGACCCAGGTGCCGTCGTCGCGCTGGAACAGGCCCGTGACCCCGCCCCCCTCGGCCACGCCGGCGCCGACCAGCGGAACCTCGCCCGTGACGCGGCCCCCCGCCTCGGCGAAGACGACCGCCCGGCGGCCGAGGCGGTCGAGGAGCACCACGGCTCCGTCGGGGCGCGCCTCGATGTCCTGGAACGTGTCGGCCGGCAGCGGCACGCTCCCCGCCACCTTGCCGGCCGCGAAGATCTGCACGCGCGAGTTGACCTGGTCGAGCACCAGCACGCGTCCGCCGCGATCCACGGCGAAGCTCATTGGCCCTTCGGGGTTGCCCTCCTGCGGCCGCGTGTGGCCGAGGTCAGCGGGGCCGCTCCCCCAGGCGGCGCGGAACGCGACCTCGACGCGCGGCCGGGCCGTCCGCGCGGTCGGGCCCGAGGCGGGACCGGCCGCCGGGCCGCCACTCACCGGGCCCGTGACCGCGACCGGGGCGCCGGCTGCCGGCACGGGCAGGCCGCCGGTGTCCGCGGGCCCTCCCGATTGGGCCCGGGACGCGAGCGCCGCCACGAGCATGATCAGGCCGGCCGCCGCGAGCAACGCGACCGCCAGCCGCCAGCTGCGGGCCCCGGCTCGGCGCGCGCCTCCCTCCCGTACCCGATCCTTCGTCACCTGTGGGGGCGCCTCCTCGCTCGACCGACTCCCGCTCTCCGCTGACCGCTGCTCCGTGCCACCAGCCCCGTAGTAGCAAGCACGGTGCCACGAACGCGGTAACGAAGTTACGGCATGTTGCAGTCGCAACCCCGGGAGTGCAGACCCCATGCAACTCCCAGCGGCCCCAGCTTCGCCGCCGCGCAGGTCTGGCGGATGTGCCGCCCCTTGCCAGCGGTCGGTGCCGGCCCTACCTTGGCGCCATGTCGATCATCGACACGTTCAAGAAGGTGGTCGACCCGATCGCGGCGCGGCAGGAGGAGGCCGAGCGCCAGGCCAGGCGCGAGCAACCCGTGCGCGAGGCCGAGGGCGATCCGCCCCTCTTCCGTTGCCGCGTGTGCGGCACCGAGTCGGCGGACCGGACCTACTGCCCGGAGTGCCTGGCCGACACGATGGAGCCGGTGCCGAAGCGGACGCCGACCCCGCCGCTGCACTCGAAGCCGTAGCCACTCCCGCAACCGCCGCCGCTCCTGCCCTCCGAGGCGTGGACGCGGCGGGGAGCCGGTGCCCTCTTCATTCAAGAACTGGCACCTCGCATATGGAACTTCAAGGATGCCAGGGCGCCGCCTGCGAGCAGCTCCCCACCTGGCGCCACCACACCCGGATCAATGACCGCTGGCTGAAAGCCCGGGACCACTCGCGGGTCAGAACCGCAGCACCAGGCCGGCGCCGCGGGACGACGAGGCCTTGGCCGCGGGCCCCGCGGGGCGTGGCTCGTTGAGGCCAGTGTTGATCGGCTCGATGAGCGGCCGGGCCGCGCCGGCAATGGCGACGATCCCGCCAACCCCGATGTGCACGCTGCCTGCGATCACCAGCCCAAGCCATGCGAAGACGCCCGAATCGAGTTCGTCGCGGCGGTCGGAGGTGCGCAGGATGCCCCACCCGAGCCCGAGCAGCGCTGCGCCCACCCCCATGGTCACCAGACCGCCGACTACCGCCGGGTTCATGGGCGAGGCCTCGACCCGCAGCAGGGTGAAGTCCCGCGTCAGGATCTGGTTCAGGCTGGCGTCGTCCAGGCGCAGGGCGCGGTAGCGGATCTGCACGGGGCGCCTGCCGGCCTTGGTCCAGCCCTCGACCACGGCAGCGCCCCGTTTCGGCGGCGGCAACCGGCGCACGTTCTCGAGCGAGCTGCGGCTGACCACGTAGGTGGTGGGCTGGCAGCCCGCAGCGACGAGCGCGCCGCACAGCAGGAACCCGAGGCCGCGCCTCACGGCCACCTCCCCGCGCCGCCGAAGCGCACGCCGAGCCCGACCGTGGTGCTCAGCGACGCGCTGGGGAGCTGGGACGTGGCGGTCAGCACCTCGAGCGCCACCCGCACCAGCAGCACCAGCACCCCCACCCGCGTCCGCGGCCCCAGCTGCAACTCGCTCGCGGCATGCACGCCGAGGAACACCGTCCACATGCGGTCCGATCGGGTCGCGCGCAGGACCGCCAGCGACCCCAGGTCCGCGCCGCAGCCGACGCTCACCGTGTCCATCGGTCGCCACCAGAGCTCGGGCCCGCCGACGATCACCTCGTAGGGCAGCCCGATCCGGACCTCGCCGCGCTCGAAGGCGAGGTGGAGGGCCATGCCCCGCCAGCGGTTCTCCATGCCGAGGCGGAGGTCGGGGCCGCCCCCCAGGAGCACCTCGTCCAGCGCCGCGCGAAACGTGAAGATGCCGGTCACGCTGAGCGTGAAGCGATCCAACATCGGGCGCGGGCGCGCGTCGAGGATGACCTCCGGCGGGGACGCCGTCTCCCGCGCCGCCGCCATCAGCGGCGCGCACGCGATCAGCACCGTGACGACGACGCGCCTCAGGGGCATGGCGGCACGGTGCGCGCCTGGCCCGCGTCGTCGGCCGGCAGCGTCAGCCAGTCGCCGGTCTCGCACGCGCCGGAGGCCGACAGCGTGGCGCAGCTCTGGGCGAGCAGGCACTGGGATCGGTCGAGGTCGAGCTCCGGGTAGATGGTGGGCTGGCATAGCCCGGCCGCATAGGTGCAGGAGAGGGGGTTGTCCCGGTACCGGGGGCAGCACTCCTCAAGGTGCTTGACCGCCGCCTCGCAGTAGACCTCGTCGCCGCGGAGGCCGTAGTCGCCCTTGAGGCACACGAACGCCACGGCGCCGAGCACGAGCCCGCGTAGCCGGCGCATCACGGCCTACCGCAGCCCCTCGACCAGGTACAGGTCCGAGAAGAGCTGCACGTAGCCGAGCACCCAGGCCTTGCCGTCGGCGGCGACCTGGCCCGCCTGCGAGCTGCGGGTGGCGGCGTCGTCAGGCGGCCCGATCTCGCACCACGGCGAGCGGCGACCCGTGGCCAGCTCGAGCCGCACGACCTTCAGCGGGAAGTCGGACGCCTTCTCGACCACGAAGATCGCCTTGCCGTCGTCGCTCCACGCGATCGGCACATGGCTGCGCAGCAGGCCCGGCAGCGGCGTGAGCGGCCCGCCCGCGGCCGGCATGAGCGACGGGGCCGCGTCCGGCTGCACGACGGCGATGCGCGTGCCGTCGGGCGCGATCGGATCGCCGTACGCGACCACGCCCTCGGGACTGATCGGCTGCGGCGGCGTGCCGTCGACCCTCTGCACCCACAGGCGGTAGCGCTTGCCCTGCTCGCGGCCAACCACCAGGGCGGCCTTGCCGTCGGGGAAGAAGCTGGCCCAGTGGTACTCGACGATGGCCCCGGCCGGGAGCGGGCGCGGCTCCCCCACGCCCGTCGGCAGGAGCTGGACGTGCTCGTAGGGGTACCGCGGCGAGTGCAGCGCCCACTTACCGTCGGGCGACAGCGCGAAGCCCCATCCTACGCCGAGCCGCACGGCCGGCGCACCATCGGTCGTGCGGAGGTACGACACGACCTCGGTGGGCGCCGCGTCGAGGCCCTCGACGAACAGGAGCGTGCGCCCGTCGCGCGGCAGGTCGGTGGGGCGCGTGCCGTCGAACCACGACAGGTCGCGGGGG
>JACRCY010000458.1 GCA_016218785.1 Deltaproteobacteria bacterium | reverse complement strand
GCGCGCGCGAGCGCGCCCGCCGGCCCGCCCGGGCCCGCGGCGTGGCACCCGCCGCACGTGGCCGCGAAGTGCGGCCCCGGGCCCGCGTCGCCCGCGCCGCCGTCGCCCACCACGCCGCCGTCGGCCGTCGGCGCGACGTACACGTCCTGGCGCCACACGGCCGCGCCCTCGAGGTCGCTGCGCACCACCACGACGGCCGGGTAGGTGCCGTAGCGGTCGTAGGCGTGCGCCGCGCTCGGGTCGGTGCCGGCCACGGCCGGGCTCCCGTCGCCGAAGTCGAAGCTGTAGGAGGCGACGGCGCCGTTCGCCGACGCCGCGTCCGCGGTCAGGGTCAGCGTCGTGCCGCTGGTCGTGGGCGTCACGCGCAGCGTCACTTCCTCGGTGACCCAGTTCACGGCGTTCCTCGCCAGCTCCACGGGCGAGCCGAGCGTGTCGTCGCCCGGGGGCGGCTCGATGAGGGACTCGAGCCCGAACTGCAGCGTGAGGGCGCGGTGCCGCGTCAGCTCGGCCTCCGGATCGGTGCCGTACGCGGGGAAGGGGTCGAAGAGGACGCCCGCCACGAAGGGCGTGTCGCGGAAGCTGGCCCGCGACGTGAAGGCCACGCGCGGATAGGACATGCCCAGCGCCGAGATGGCCACCATCGTGGCGCTCCCGACGAGCGTGAGGTCGCCGGCCCCCTGCCGGTCGAGGACCAGGGCGGCGGTCACGAACGCGGGCGCGCCTTCGGCTGTCACCGCGTAGTTGCCGTCGCCGATGAGCTCGCCGCTCCCGTTCACGAGCGGGTAGGTCGCTTCGGTCTGGCTGCCGAGCAGCGCCTTGATGGTCTCCACGCCCGTGCCGCGGAACGGCCCCTGCCCCGAGACGATGACGCGGCCACCGGCATGCAGGTAGGCGGCCAGCCGGTTCAGGGCGGCCACCCCTTGGGGCCAGAAGTGGTACTCGGTGTCGTTCCCGGTCATGAGCAGCACGCCGCGGTAGGCGAGGAGGGTCTCGAGGGGCGGCACGGGCACGTTCTCGGCCGGCTCGGCGCGGTCGAACTCCAGGCCCGCGGCCGCGAGGATCTCGGCGTGGCGGTCGGCCGGCGACGTGGCCCCGCTCGAGGAGGCGAAGCTCATGTCCACGAGCAGCAGGTTGCGGTCGCGCTCGGGGAGGACGCGGAAGTGGTAGGGCGCGGCGTACTCCGTGCCGCCGTCGGTCGTGGCCACGAGCCACCCGCTGTACTCGCCCGCGGCGTCCTCCGGGTTGACGAAGAAGGTGACCGTCAGCGGGAGCGCATCCTGAGCGAGCGCCGCGGTGGTGCCCTCGGCCGGGACCTGGACGGGCGACCCCGCGCCCGTGGAGGCGACCCAGCCCAGCTTCACGCTGGCCAGCGTCGGATCGAGCCGCCGCAGCGTCACCTCGCGCTCGACGTACTCGCCGCCGCGCACCTCGCCCAGGGAGAGGACGGGCGGGTCGAACGTCAGCTGCACCGCGGGCAGCCGGTCGAGCTGGATGCGGCCACCGCCCACGTCCAAGGGGGTGGCGGACGGCCTGCCCCACGGGCTCCCGTCGGCGATCTGGCAGTCGCGCTTGCCGGTGGCCACGAGGGCGGCCTTGATCTCGTCGTGCCCCCAGTCGGGGTGCAGCTGCTTGAGGAGGGCGGCCGCGCCCGCGACGTGGGGCGTGGCCATCGACGTCCCCTGGAGCAGGGCGTAGGGCGTGGCCTCGGCGCCCACCGGGCCGGCGTTGGCCGAGAGGATCAGCTCGCCGGGCGCGGCCACGTCGGGCTTGAGCGTGGGCGTGGAGGTGGGCCCGATCGAGCTGTAGCCGCTCACCCGGTCCACGTTCGCGATCGTCACGAAGGGCTGCGGCGCGAAGCGGAGCGCGGCGGTCGCGTCGGCGTGCGCCGCCAGGAAGGGCGTGAGGGCCGCGCCGTCGTCCTGCGAGATCATGACGGCGGGAACGGTGACCGTGCCGCTGCTCATGTGGAACGGATCGCCCGGCTCGTTGTTCACGATGACCACGGCGATGGCGCCGGCCGTCGCGGCGTAGGTGATCTTCTCGTTGAAGGTGCAGGTGCCGCGAGTGATGACGGCGATGGCGCCGGCGAAGACGTCGGCGGAAAAGGGGACGCAGCCGAGGGGGTTGGCGCCGCGGTCGACCACCACCGAGGAGCGCACCACGGCGGTGATGTCCGCGGTGAAGTCGGGCGCCTCGTAGGCGCGGACCGCGCGCAGGCCCACGAGCCGCGAGTCCACGGGCGTGGGACCGGTGACGTCCAGGGTCCGGTAGAACTGGCGGCCGGTGTTAGTCGAGCCGACCGTGATGAAGCGCTCGTGCGAGCCGGGCCAGCCGGTCGTGTAGGGCCCCGGGCCCTCGTTGCCCGCGGCGAAGATCACCACCACGCCCGCCTCGACGGCGAGCGCGTAGGGGGTGTCGGCGCCCACCCGGGCGGTGAGCACCTCGGGGCCGCCCCAGGAGTTGTTGATGACGTCGGCGCCGTCCGCGACCGCGTCCTCGAAGGCGGCCATCAGCTCGGGGTCGGCGGCTTCTTCCGAGCCCGAGAGCGCCTGGTAGAAGACGCGGTAGTTCATGAGCTGCGCGCGGGGCGCGACGCCCGTGACCGACACCGGCGTGCCGTGCACGTCGAAGGTGGTGTTGCGGTTGCCGGCGATGATGCCGGCCACGTGGGAGCCGTGGCCGAGGTGGTCCACGGGCGTAGGCTCGTCGCGGGTGGTGTCGACCGGGTCGTCGGGCCGCAGGTAGACGCGGGCCGCGATCACCTTGGTGGTGGTGAAGCTGGAGGCTCCCTTCGGGAAGCCGAGGGGGTACTCGAAGTCCTCGGGATCGAAGAACGGGTTGCGGATGTCGATGCCGGTGTCGACCACGGCGACCTTGACGCCGTCGCCGGCGTTGAGCGCGCCGCCGGGCTCCTTGACCCACAGGGCGCTGGTGCCGATGAGAGGCACGCTGGTGTCGAGCAGGGGGCGGTAGCGACGCAGGTCGGCGCGCTCCACGCGCCGCACGCCGGGCAGGCGCCGGAGCTCGTCGGCCGCACGCTCGGGCGCCGACACCACGAGGCCGTTGGCGATGAGGCGGTACTCGCGCTCGACCCGCACGTGCGGCAGCGCGCGCGCGATCGCGGCGCGCACCGCGGCGCGGCCGTCGTCGAGCCGCCGCAGGTGTCCGAGCGCCGGCGCCGAGTCGAGCCGCAGCTTGCCGCGCGCGTCGCGCGGCAGCGCCGCTCCGCGCACGTCGCGCCGCAGGCCGAGCAGCGGCGGCGTCTCGAGGGTGACGAGGAAGCGGACCGTGCGCGCGGGTGCCGGCGTCCCCGGTGTCCCCGGTGTCCCCGCGCCGGTCCCGGCTCGCGCGGCCCGCCGTTCGTGGGCCACCCCCACGACCGCGACGAGGAGGAGCAGCAGGACCGGCAGCGCGGCACGACGGGCACAGGTGGGCATTGCGGGGAATGCAGCACAGCAGCGGCGAGTTGGCAAGGCGCAGGGGGCCGGGGGCACGATCGCTCACTGACTTCGCGGGCCAACTTTTTCGCAGTTGGGGGGCGGGGGACGGCGGCGCGCCGCCCCCCGCACTGACGCCCGCCCGCGCGGCTGCCGCCGGCGCGGCCCACCGCCGGCGGCCAGCGGCGGCGCAACTGTGCGCGCCGCAGGAGGGCCAGCCCTATGCCCTGATGCGCGTCCATACCGTGACCCTGATCTCGGCGGACGCGGCGCCCTGCATTCACCTGCGCCCGATTGAGGGTGAGACCAACGGGCTCGGTGCCATGCCCGCGTTGCTCGCGGAGCTGGCGCGCGACTACGGGCGCACCGGGCTGTTTCACCTGGTGACCACCGACGCAGGCAACACCGCCTGCGGGCTCATGGGCCAGGTCCTCGACCACGGCTGGGAGTACTGCGCCCGGATCAAGTCCGAGCATGGGGACCTGTCCAAGGAAGCCGAGCGCGTCCTCGGTCCACGGCGGCGGGAGCGGGCCGCGGCCAGCTACACCGACACCGAGAACGGCGAGCTCTGCACCTATCACCTCTGGCGCTACGACTTGGAGGACGCCGGGTGGCTCGACTGGACGCCCGCCCGCCAGTTTCTGCGCGTCGAGCGCATCGCCGAGAAGCCGCAGACCGGCGCGCGCACCGTCGGCAGTCGCTTCTACGTCACGAGCCTCGCGCCGGATGAGCTCGGCCCCAAGACCGCCCTTTCCACCACCCGTGCCCACTGGCGCTGCGAGGAGGAAACCCATTGAACGGCCGACGCCGAGCTGGGCGAGGACCGCCGCCGCTTGTCCGGGTCGCGCCACCCCCACGGGGTGCTGGCCGTCAGCCACCCTCGGGGGTGTCGGCGGCGGTGCTGCGGGGCCGGTGATCGGTCGTGCCGCCCAGGCACGCAGGCTTCCCAAACCCGACCCGGTGTGGTTCGATCGGGCCCATGCGCCGATCACTCTGCCGATCAAGCTGGGCCCTCGCGCTCGCGGGGACGCTCTCGTGGTGCACCGGCTGCGGCGACGACGGGGCCGGGCCCGGCGACGCCGGCACCGACGGGCCGGAGCCGCTCTTCTGCGGGGCCGACATCCCCAGCCGCGTACCCTTCACGCTCACCCGGCCCGACGTCGGCGACCCGGTCCCGGCCGCCGAGGTCGCGGACTTCACGCGCAAGATCACCGGCTTCTGGAAGGACGTCGGTTACTTCCAGTGGGTCCTCGACACCAGCCACGGCGTGGACCCGACCACCGGCATGCGCGACTGGATGGTCTGGTGGACCGGCGTGGACGTGGTGAAGCAGGCGGGCGAGGTGACCTTCTCCCACAGCCCGAACGGCGGGCCCGACAACATCTTCATCCCCACCTCCCGCGTGCTCGCGCAGCTCTCGGCGGGCTACATGCTCACCGGCGACCCGACCATGGGCCGCATCGTCGAGCAGTACTCGAAGGGCCTCTCCGCCAGCATGCTGGGCATGGTGTGGGACGACACCGACCCGGTGCGCTTCATCATGGCGCGCGCCATCATCCCCAACAACCACGACGTCGCGCTCGGCGACGGGCGCGCGAAGCACATCGACTACACGTCCTGGCACCAGCCGACCGAGGCCTGGAACTCGCACACCATCCACGTCCCGACCAACCCCTACTGGGGCGACATCTGGGCCAAGAACATGCGCTCCAAGGACGACGTCCCGCACATCTACCACGCCACCGCGCTCCTGCCGTACGTCGTGGCCTGCGGCGCGGACGCGACCGTGCGCGCCGCGGCGGCCGAGGCGCTCGGCCTGATGCAGGGCTTCACCAGGGACATCGTCGACACCGGCTATCACATCCGCAGCAAGGACGAGAACGGCGAGATCTTCGTCCCCGACGAGCGTTACCCCGACCTGGATCTCTCGACCTTCGTGAAGTACGAGCCGCTCATCCCCAACGCCGAGTGCAACGCCAAGCTGTGCAGCGCGCTCATCGCCTACGACGACCCGAAGGGGAACGACTGCCTCGACGGCTTCGGCGGCGCCTACGAGCAGGTGGCGACCAGGTCGCACTACTACAACGTGGCCATCATCCGCGGGTTCCACGTGGCCGCGATCCTGCACGCGCTGTCGCACTGGGAGTCGGGCCACGCCAGGGGGCTCCTCGACGGGCTCGTGGTGCGCATCGACCGCGACCTCGACCTCCCCGACGCGGACCTGCCCACCAACCGCGAGGAGTGGGAGGCCGACCTGGCCGTCTACCTGACGCAGGCCGTGGCCGCAGGCCTGCCGCTGACCTCGCGCGAGGTGCGGCTGATCCACCGCGAGTACGGCCAGGCCGTGGAGGCGATGGTCGGCTTCGACCGTTGGAACGTGTGGGACCCGTCGGTGGCCGACGGCACCTTCGGCTACCGTCCCGGCAACCGCGTCAACATCGAGGACATGGCCATGGTCCTCGAGGCGTGCTGGTCGCCGTTCCGCAACGAGGGCGGCGCGATGCCGGTGGACTGCGCCGTGATCGCCGACCCGGCGCGGTGGGGGACGTAGGGCGCCGGGGGCGGCGCGGCTCGCCGGCCGGCGGCGCCTCCCCGCTACTTCTTCTTCTGGTAGGTCCCGATCTGCTGGCCGCTGGCGATGATGTGCCCCTTCATCGCCTCCTCGAGCTGCGCCTTGGTGGGCTCGTTGAGATCCGGGAGCACGACGTCGAGGGCGAAGACCTTGTGGAAGTAGCGGTGGCGGCCGATGGGCGGGCAGGGGCCGCCGTAGCCAGTGCGCTTCCAGTCGTTCTTGCCCTGCCTGGTGCCCGCGGGGAGCGCGCCCGGGGCCACGGCCTCGGGCAGCCCCGTCGCCGTGGGCGGCAGGTTGTAGAGGACCCAGTGCACCCAGGTCATCCTGGGCGCGCGCGGGTCGGGCGCGTCGGGATCGTCGACGATGAGGGCCAGGCTCTTGGTCCCGGCGGGCAGGCCCGACCAGGCGAGCGGGGGCGAGAGGTCCTTGCCCTGGCACGTGTAGAGGGCCGGGATCTCCTGCTGGTGGGTGAACTTGGACGAGGTCACGCTCAGGGTCACGGCCTTGCCTCCCTTCTTCTGGGCGGTGGCGAGCGTGGACGCCAGCAGCACCGCACCGACGACGCAGGTACCGAGAATCAGGCCCGTTCGCATCTTCACCTCCCGTCCGACCTCCCAGAGCGGTGGGACGAACGGGGGTACTTTCGCATCGGATCAGATGCCGATCAAGCGTTCGTCACGACAGCCGGCGGGCGTACAATCGCGCCCAGCGGGCGGGACGGGTCCCAGGGAGGAGTCACGTGGTCAACAAACAGGAGCGGTGCCTGGCGCTGATGAAGGAGATCCTGAGGGAGAGATTCCTCGACCTCGCGATGGTCGGGTACGAGCTGCGCGAGGATTTCGACGCCAGCGAGGCGCGCATCGTCTGCCGGGTGCGCGACGTCCGCACCGGCGAGACCCAGGTCATCGAGGGGCAGGGGGTCGGGATCATCGACGCCTTCTTCCACGGCCTGAAGGCCCGGCTCGCGGGTCGGTACAAGTCGCTCGACACGATCCGCTTCAGCGGCTTCACCGTGCGGGGCAAGATGGACACGGGCCGCGCCCCGGCCTCGTCGGACGCGCTCGCCGAGGTCACGCTCGGCATCCGCAACAGCTACGGCGCGGAGTTCGCCTTCACCCACGCCTCGCGCAGCGTGACGCGCTCGGGGCTCGAGGCCACGCTCTCGGCGGCCGAGTACTTCGTCAACAGCGAGGTCGCGTTCCTGGCGATCCACGACGCGCTCCGGGACGCGCGGGCCAAGCACCGCGAGGACCTGGTCACGACCTACACCGCGATGCTCGCGGTGCTGGTCGAGAACACGAGCTACTCCGACGTGCTGGAGCAGAAGCGCCAGGAGCTGTGAGCTGGAGCGGCGCGGCCGGCGACCGCGCCGCGCGGCGCGGCCCCGGGCTTGACCGCGCCGGGCTTGCGTGTTACGTTTCTGGCAGTGGTGCTCGACATGGTGCGCGACGGGCTGGTGACGCCGGCCTTCGACTGCAGCGCCCACCTCGAGCGTCTGGCGGCGCTCGCGAAGCAGTTCGCCGGCCGCGCGCCCGACCTGGCCGACCTGTGTCTCATCCGGATGAGCGAGCTGCACCCCCGGCACAGCGTGGTCACGGTCGACGAGGCTGACTTCCGCGTCTACCGGCGGAACCGGCGCGAGGTGATCCCGCTGGTCTGCCCGCCGTGATACGTTAGGCTGATGCGGATCTTCGCCGGCCTCGCGCTGCTCGTCAGCCTCGGGTCCACCTTCGGCCTCGTCGCCTGTGGGGGCGGCGGTGCCGCGTCCGATGCCGCCGTGCCGTCTGACGGTGGTGTCGACGCCGGCTGGCAGACCGACCTCGGCGCCGGCCTCCTCGTGACGGCCTCGGGGCCGGTGCAGGGGACCGTCACCGACGGCGTCGGCGCCTGGCTCGGCATTCCGTACGTCGCCCCGCCGGTGGGGGAACGGCGCTGGCGGCCGCCGGCGCCGCCCGCGCCGTGGACCGAGCCGCGCGCGGCCACCGCCTTCGGCCCCATGTGCCCTCAGCTCCAGTCCGACCTGCCGTTGCCGGGGCTCGACGGGCCGCAGGACGAGGACTGCCTGACGCTCAACGCCTGGTCGGTCGCGGCGGAGCCCGGCGAAGGGCGGCCGGTGATGGTCTGGATCCACGGCGGCGGTTTCACCATCGGCGGCGGCGGGAACCCGGCGTACGACGGCGCCTTCCTCGCGCGCGAGGAGGGCGTGGTCGTGGTGACGATCAACTACCGGCTGGGACCGCTCGGCTTCCTGGCGCACGCCCTGCTCACCGCCGAGTCGGACCACGGCGCCTCGGGCAACTATGGCTTCCTCGACCAGGTCGCGGCGCTCGAGTGGGTGCGCGACAACGCCCGCGAGCTGGGCGGCGACCCCGGCAACGTCACCATCTTCGGCGAGTCGGCGGGCGGGGTCTCGGTGTGCCTGCACCTCGGCTCCTCCCTCTCCGGGGGGCTGTTCCACCGCGCGGTGATCGAGAGCGCGGGCTGCCCCAAGGCCATGCAGAAGCTGTCGCAGTCCACCGCGCAGTACGAGAGCGGCGAGTCGGTCGGCGCGCGCACGGCGGCCGCGCTGGGCTGCGACGGCAGCGCTGACGTCCTCGGCTGCATGCGCGCCGAACCGGCCGCCGACGTGCTCGCCGCCCTCGACACCTGCACCAGCGCGGTGATGTGCGCGAACGGCGTGCGGTACGGCGCGATCGTGGACGGGTGGGCGTTCCCCGAGGCGCCGGGCCTGACCGTGGCCGCGGGGCGGCAACACGACGTGCCGGTGCTCGGCGGCACCAACGCCGACGAGGGCGCGTTGTGGCGCACGGTCATCGTGGCCGCCGGCATCACCACGGTGGCGGCCTACCAGGCCTGGGTGCAGGCCACCTTCGGTGTGCTGGCGTCGGCCGTGCTGCAGGCCTACCCCGTCACGACCGACGCGGAGGCGCGGCCGACCGTCGAGCGCGTGCTGACGGACTTCGTCTTCGTGTGCCCCACGCGCGCGTATGGCCTCGCGCTGGCGGCGGTGCAGTCGCAGACCTGGCTCTACTCCTTCTCCTGGGTCAGCCCGCCGGCGCAGGTCCTCGGCTACGGCGCCTTCCACGCCGCCGAGATCCCGTACGTCTTCCACAGCCTGCCCGCCACGTCGGGCTACGGCGCGAACGACGACGAGCTCTCGCGCGCCGTGGTCGGCTACTGGACCCGCTTCGCCCGCACCGGCGACCCCAACGGCGATGGCGCCGTGGCGTGGCCGGCGTTCGACGCCGGGGAGCACTACTTGGAGCTGAGCCTCCCCATCGTCGAGCGGACCGGCTACCGCCAGGCGCAGTGCCAGGCGTTCGCCGAGCTGTTTTGAGGCGCCGTCAGCGCGAGCGCGGCGGCAGCACGAAGGCGGCCGCGGCGTAGCCGACGAAGTGCTGCAGGGTCGCGGGCGCGGTCACCCCGAGGCCCGGGGTCCTGACCGGAAGGGGTGGCGCGCTGACTGAAGTGGCGTGCGCGACGGGGCGCAGGTCCACGCCGCTCTCGCCGAGGGCGCGCGCCACCCGGTGCACGAGCATCATGCCGAAGGGGATGGAGAAGCGACCGCACCAGGTCAGGCGGTAGCGGGCCGGGTCAGCCGGATCGGTGAAGGCCTCGAGCGCCAGGTGGGCGCGCTCATCGGTGACGGACCCGGCGAGGGACTGCAGCACGCGCTGGTCGTTCGCGACCGCGCGCGCGTAGGCGTCCTCGCCGCCGGGGCCGAAGGGCGTGTGCTTGAAGTCGGCGCCGTAGTGGACTGCGTCGGCCGAGATCACGATCTGCAGGTCGCGGCCGAGGGCCCAGCCGTGGCGACGCATCCGGGCAGCGAGCGCCCGGCCCAGCGAGTCGGCGACTTCGCGCATGCGCGCCTCGCCCATGACCGGCACCAGGATCGGCACGATCTCGAGATCGGGACGCTGGTGGCGCAGCCAGTAGACGATGGCCTCGACCGAATGCTCGGAGTCGTGCATCGGCGCGCTCGAGACCCGGGTCCCGGCCGGGAGTCGTGCGACCAGCTCGTCGCGCAATGGCGACACCGGTACCGGGCCATCGGGCGTGCGCCAGGTGCGGTAGGTGTCGAAGACCAGGCGGTCACGGGCGTCGAACCTCCGCCAGCCGTGGAACACCCCGATGAGGATCACCCGGCGGGCCTGCACGTGGGGGAGGATGGCTCGATAGACGCGGCCGGCGTAGACGTAGTCGTCGTGCGGCGAGATGACGCCCGCCACGCGGGCGCCGGCGGGGGGCGGTCCCGCGAGGCGGTCGGGGGCCGGCGCCACGCCGGCGCGGCGCCCGAACGCGGCCATCTGCGCGGCGGGGGTGGCGACGCCGGCGGCGGCCCGCTGGGCGCGCTCCCGGCGCGTGGACGGGGTGCCCCGGGCGGCG
>JACRCY010000454.1 GCA_016218785.1 Deltaproteobacteria bacterium | reverse complement strand
GGCCTCGTGGTCTACAGCTTCCCCGAGGAGGGCGGGCTGGCGGAGGGGGAGGGGGTCCCGCCCAGCGCCGCGAACCCGTTCCCGAACGGCGAGGTGATGACCTACTACCCGGTGCCGTTCTTCGTCTCGTCGCGCGGCTACGGGTTCTGGCTCGACTCGACGTGGCGCAACGAGTTCGACCTCGCCTCCGACCGCACCGACGCGTGGCGCGTGTGGCACCTCGGGCCGACGCTCGCCTACGAGGTCTACCTGCCGATCCCCGACGATCCGCGCCCCTGGCCGCTGCACCTGGTCGACCTCTTCACGAAGGCCACGGGGCGGCCGATGATCCCGCCCGCCTGGACGCTCGGCCCCCGGCGGCGCGTGGGCTCCGGCTCGGTGCAGAACGGCGTCCCCGAGATCCAGGCCATGCGCGACCTCGATCTCGCGATCACGGCGGTGGACGATGCCCGGCATTTCCTGCCGCGCGGCGTGCCCGAGAGCGACGACGAGGCGCTGCGCGCGTGGACGTCGTACGCGCGGCGCCTCGGCTACCGCGTCGACTGCTACTTCAACCCCTACCTCGCCGAGGATCCCGAGGCGGTGCTCTGGCCGACGTATCAGGAGGGCATCCAGAAAGGGTACTTCCTGAAGAACGCCGCGGGCGAGGTGTCGCTCGCCTTCCTCATCAGCGGCAGCATGGTGAACATCGCCACGATAGACTTCACGTGGCCCGAGGCGACCGCCTGGTACACGGCCATGTTCCAGCGGGCCCTGGACCTCGGCTACTCGGGGTGGATGCTCGACTTCGGCTAGTACGTGCAGCCCGACGTGGTCGCGTGGAGCGGCATGACCGGCGAGGAGCTGCACAACCTCTTCCCGGTCCTGTACCACCGCGCGTCCCACGACGCGCTCGAGGCGAGCGGCCACGCGCGCGACTGGCTCACCTTCGTCCGGTCGGGCTACACCGGGTCCTCGCAGTACTCGCCGCTCGTCTGGGGCGGCGACCCCGACGCCTCCTTCGCGCCCACCGGGGGGCTGCCCTCCCAGGTGCGCGCGGCCATCAACATCGGCCTCTCCGGGGTCCCGAACTGGGGCAGCGACATCGGCGGGTTCAAGTGCCTGGCCGACGGCTCGGACGCCGCCGACGGCGAGCTGTGGGCGCGCTGGATCCAGTTCGGCGCCATGACCCCCAACATGCAGGACCAGAACGCTTGTACCGGCGGCGCCGGCGGCAGCGCGGGGAAGGCCTCCATCTGGACCGAGCCCGACGCCATGGCCGCGTGGGCCACCTACGCCCGGCTGCACACGCGCCTCTTCCCCTACTTCTACACGCTGGCCCACGAGGCGAACGCGACCGGCGCGCCCGTGGTGCGCCACCTCTTCGCCATGCACCCCGACCGCGGCGATCTGGCGGCCGTCGACGACCAGTTCTACTGCGGGCCGGCGCTGCTCGTGGCGCCGGTGGTCACGCGGGGGGAGCGCGCGCGCGAGGTGATCCTCCCCACGGGCCTCTACCTCGACTGGCGCGAGCAGACGCTGCACGAGGCCGGCACCATCACGGCCGACGCGCCCCTCGACAAGCTGCCCCTCTACCTGCGCGACGGCCACCTCGTTCCGCTGCTCGACCCGACCATCGACACCCTCGACGACGGCGACCACCCGGGAGTGGTCGGGCCCGCCGAGGTGGCCGACGTCTACGACGTGGTGGGGCTGGTCTCGCCCACGACCGGCGCCGCCGCCTTCACGCTGTGGGACGGCGGCACCCTGCGCGTGACCTGGAGCGGCGGCTTCGCGGCCGGGGCGCTCACGGTCGCCGCCAACGAGGCGGACCTCGCGACCTGCGACGGCTGCTTCCGGAGCGAGGCCCTCGGCGCCGGGCTGCAGCGCGTGCGCCTGAGCACCACGGCGACCGCCGTGACCGCGGGCGGCCTGGAAGTGCAGGTGTCCGTGGGTCGCCGGGTGCGCTGGGACCTCTACCTCGTGGAGTGACCGCGCGCTCCACGGCGCGCGCTACTCGGCCCTGGCCACCCTCGTCGGCGCGGCCTTGGCCTCGCGGTCCTCCTCGCACGTGCGGAACGCGTTGCGCATGACGCCCGGCCCGTAGAGCTTGAGGATGCTCGCCCAGTTCTCCGTGCTGAGGCGCCACGCCTCCTGCTCGGCGGGGCTCGCGCGGTCGGGCGGCGGCAGGCGCCGGCCCCCGACGAACAGCACCTCGGGACGATCGGGTGAGGTCGATCTCATGACGATGAGGTCACGCGGCTCGCCCGAGATGTAGCCGCGCTCCTGCTCGTAGTAGATCTGGTAGCTGCCGTCGGCCTGCTTCTTCCCGACGTAGCGTACACGTATGCCGTTCTCGCACACGCACCTGGGCACCTCGAACGAGAACCCGATGTCGTTGCCGGGCTCGTTGCACTCGAGGTTGACCCACGGGCTGGGGTGACCGTCGGGGCCGGTGGCGTTGAGGTTCTGGTAGCGGCAGCCGGAGGCAGCCCCTGCGCTGACGAGCAGGAGCGCGAATGCTGCCGTAGAGCTTCGAAGCCAGAGCTGGCCAGGGAACCGCGTCACCGTTGCCTCCCCGTTCTGTAGGCTCCGTCGCCCGGCCACCAGCGAACGTTCACTGTCCGTCGAGGCCGGTCGGCCCGTACCCAATCGTGATAGCCTGATGACCGCGATGCGCGAGGCCAGTCTCGCCGGGCGGCCGGTGTCGGGGCGTGTGGGTGCGCGGGCCGTCGCCCTGACTGCCGTGCTCCTCGGGGCGGCGCCGGCGAGCGCGGACCCCGTGGCGAGCGTGCGCCTGGAGTTCACGCGCGCCGAGGGCGCCGAGACGTGCCCCGATGAGATCGATCTGCGTCGAGGCGTCGTCGCTCGCCTCGGGCGCGACCCGTTCACGGCGGCCGGACCGAGGGTCATTCGCGTGACCATCTCGCGCGGTGCCGCGGGCCTTTCCGGTCGCGTGGTGGCGCTGAACGCGGAGGGACGGATCGCAGGCGAGCGCGTCATCGCCTCGCGCCGCCTCGACTGCGGCGAGCTGGCCGCCTCCCTCGCGCTCGCGCTGGCGATCGCGATCGATCCGCTGGCCGCGGCGCGGAATCCGGCCGATACGTGGGACGCGGCGTCCCAGCCCGCCTCGGTGCCGCAAGGGGGCGGGACCGGGCCCGACGTCGGGACTCCGGCCGGAGCGGCTCGTCCGGGCGTGGGCCAATCGCAGCCCGCGAGCCGCGCCGGGCCGAGGCGGACCTCGAAGACGTCACGCACGACGTCTTCATGGCGGTCAACCGGCACCCACGAGTTCGACCCGGGGCGCCCCGTGCGTCCGTGGCTGTTCGGCTTCGCCTACCGGGTGGCATCCGACCACCGGCGCCGCGCGCAGGTGCGGCGTGAGGTGCTCGATGGCTCCCCCGATCGCATCGACGGGGCGCCCTCGGCCGAGGACCGGGTGACAACGACCGAGGCGCGGCAGATCGTGCTGGCGGGGCTCGAGGCGCTGAGCCTGGAGGCCCGCGCCGTGCGGGTGCTCCGGCTGCTGGAGCAGCTGGCGACCGCGTGGCGCCAGAAACCCGGTGGGCGAGAGGGCGACGCATGCAGACCGCGACGACGACGAAGCTGACAGACTCGACGGCGAACGACGGAGCCGCAGGGCGGGGGAGCGGCGCCTGGCTCAAGGACCGGCTCACGCCGGTGCTCGTGCGCACCAAGCTGCGCGCGCTCGCGGCGATGCTCAACTACAAGCCGTCGCTGCGCCACCACCTCAAGGACGTCCACCCCACGGGCATGCCGTTCGTCTTCAACGCGACCATCGAGTTCCTGGTCGGCGACAGCGACACCGGCGCCCACGCGATCTTCCGCGACGGGAAGATGAGGGTGCGCGCTGGCCGCGCTGAAGCGCCCGACGTGACGCTGCGGTTCCGCAGCGCGCGGCACCTGCGCGACTTCTTCGCGGGCGGCGACTCCTTCGGCATGCTGCTCGACAACAGCCTCACGATCGACGGGAACCTGAGCTACCTGCTGAAGTTCGGCCACATGTCGCTCGCGGCCACTCGGGGCAACACCAAGGTGCCCCGCACGCTGCCGCTGCTGGGCAGCGGCGTGCCCGACGACTGGCGCGCGCTCAAGGCCTACCGGCGCGGCGAGCCGGCGCTCGAGCGCCCGGCGGGCGAGGTGGAGCACCTGGACGACCCGTACCTCAGCCGCTACTCCCTCGACGACTTCCCCGCCATCAAGCGCCTGCTGTGGGGCTACCGCACCGCGCGGCCCGCCCTCTGCAGCGAGCGGCCGCGGCTGCTCACCGAGTTCGTACTGCGCCAGACGCTGGACGGCGTGCGCGACGAGCCGGTGCTGCGCCAGGCGAAAGGCCTGCGCCACATCCTTCAGAACCGGCGGCCCATCGTCCGCGACGACGATCTCCTGGCCGGCACCACCACCAGCCAGCGCGTCGGCGTCCTCCTGTTCCCAGAGCTGGGCGGCACCGGCATCTGGCCCGAGCTGCTCTCGGTGGAGGCGCGCGAGCAGAACCCCTACACCATCACTGCCGAGGACATCGAGATCCTCAACCGCCAGGTCTTCCCCTTCTGGATGACCGAGAACGTGCGGGAGTGGGCTCGCTCCCAGAACGACCGCCCCGACGCCCTCACGCTCGACGAGCGCTTCGTCCTCTACTTCCTGTGGAAGACCCAGGCCGCCTCGCACACCGTGGTCGATGTGCCCCGGGTCCTGTCGCGCGGCCTGCGCGACATCCAGGCGGAAGCTCGGCGGCGCGAGCAGGCCGCTGATGACCCGAGGCAGCGCGCCTTCTACGAGGCGCTCCAGGTCGCGACCGAGGGGGTCGTGACCTACGCGGAGCACCTGGCGGCCGAAGCACGGCGGCTCGCGGCTGCCGTGAGCCCCGATGGCTCCGAAGTCGCGCCCGAGGCGGCAGGGCGGCGCGCGCGGCTGCTCGAGATGGCGCGGATCTGCGACCAGGTGCCGGCCGGGCCGGCCGAGACGCTCCACGAGGCCCTGCAGGCGCTCTGGATCCTGTTCCTCGCGCAGCACCAGGAGAGCATGAACGCCGGCCTCGCCGTGGGCCGCCTCGACCTGTGGCTGGAGCCCTACCTCCAGCGCGACCTGGCGGGCGTGGACGACCCGGCGGCGAAGAGCGCGCGCATCGAGCGCGCGCTGGAGCTGGTGGGCGCCTTCATGCTCAAGCTCACCGACCACTTGCCGCTGGTCCCCCACGTGGGCAACCGCCTGTTCGGCGGCTCGTCGGAGAACCAGGTCATCACGCTCGGCGGCCTGACCCCCGACGGGAAGACCGCGGTCAACGACATGACCTGGATCTTCCTCAAGGCCACCGAGATGATGCACCTGCGCGATCCCAACATCAACGCGCGCTACGCCCCCGGCGTGAACTCGGCGGTGTACCTGCGGCGGCTCTGCGAGGTGAACCGCCTCACCGGCGCCACCCCGTCGCTGCACAACGACTCGGCCATGGTGCCGGCGCTGGTGAACCAGGGTTTCGAGCTGCCGCACGCGCGCGACTGGACCGCCACCGGGTGCGTGGAGCCGACGAGCTGCGGGCGGCACTTCGGCCACACGAACTGCATGATGCTCAACATGGTGGCGCCCCTGGAGATGGCGCTCCACGACGGCGTCCACCCGGTGCTGGGCTACCGGGTCGGGCCGCAGACCGGCGCGCCGCGCGACTTCGCGACCTTCGACGACTTCTTCGCAGCCTACCGGGCGCAACTCGGCTGGGTCATCGACAAGTCGGTGGAGGGGAACAACCTGCTCGGCCGTGCCCACCAGCAGCTCAAGCCTACGCCGCTCCTGTCGGCGCTCTTCGACGGTCCCATGGAGTCGGGGCGCGACGTCATCGACGGCGGGGCGCGCTACAACTCGTCGGGCGCGGCGCTGGTCGGCCTCTCCGACGTGATCGACAGCCTGGTCGTCATCGAGGAGCTGGTGTTCGGGCGCCACGAGGTGAGCCTCGAGAAGCTCGTCGCCGCGTGCGACGAAGACTTCGTGGGCCACGAGACGCTCCTGGCCGTCATCCTGAACAAGATGCCCAAGTTCGGGCAGCCGAACGCGGCGGTGGACCGCATCCGCCGGGAGGTCATGGAGTTCGCCTACGACCGCTACCAGAGCCGGCCCCACTACCGGGGCGGGAAGTACCTGCCCGGCTACTGGAGCATGTCGAACCACGTGGCCTTCGGCCTGCTGTCGAGCGCCCTGCCGAGCGGCCGCCGCAAGGGGCAGGCCTTCACCCCGGGGCTCACGCCCTCACACCTGTCGCGTACGGCGCTGACCGAGCAGATCCGGGCGGTCGCCGGGCTCGACGCCGTGAAGATGCCCAACAACATCGCCTTCAACGTGAAAGTGGTGCCGGGCACGAACGACGCCCACCGCGACGTCGTCGACCGCATGGCCGCCTACGTGGGGGCGTACTTCGAGCTGGGCGGCATGCAGATGCAGTTCAACGTCATGAGCACCGAGACGCTGCGGGCCGCCATGGAGCGACCGGAGGAGCACCGCGATCTGCTGGTGCGGATCTCGGGCTACAACGCCTACTTCGTCGAGCTCAACCGCGACATCCAGCGCGAAATCGTCGAGCGCACCGAGCACGCCCTCGGCGGCTGAGCGCCGTTGCTGGCCGGAAGGCGGAAAACCGGGTAGCCTCACGCGTCATGGTGGACGAGGCGCAGGTCGCGCGCGTGCGCGGGTCGCTCGGGGTCTTCGTCGAGGCGATGCGTCAGCCGCTGCGGGTCGTGGGCAAGGACCGCGTCCGCTTCCTGCAGGGCATGCTCAGCAACGACGTCGCGAAGCTCGGCGCGGGAGAGGGGTGCCACGCGGCCTGGCTCACGGCCAAGGGGAAGGTGCTCGCCGACCTGGGGGTCGTGGTCGAGCAGGACGCCGTCTGGTTGCTCTGCCCGCCGGGGCGGCGGGGCGAGGTCATGGCCGGGCTCGACCGCTTCGTGATCGCCGACGACGTGCGCTTCGAGGTGCCGGACGAGGCGACCATCGGGGTGGCGGGCCCGGGCGCGGCCGCGGCGCTCCGTGTGGACCTGCTGCCCTGGGGCACCGGCACCGCGCGGATCGGCGGGCTCGAGCTGCGCGCCTTCGGGTGGCGCGAGACCGGCCTCCCCGGCACCCTGGTCCTGGTGCCGGCGGCGGCGGTCGCGGACCTGGTGGCGACGCTGGCGGGCGTGCACGGCGCGACCCCGCCGGAGGTGGCCGAGGTGCTGCGCGTGGAGGCGGGCGTCCCCCGCCTCGGCGCCGAGTTCGACGAGGAGACGCTGGTCCTCGAGGCGGGCCTCGACGACTGCATCTCCTACACCAAGGGGTGCTACGTGGGACAGGAGGTGGTGGCGCGGCAGCACACGCGCGGGCACGTGAACCGCGGCCTGCGCGGCCTGGTGCTCGACGGGGAGACGGTCCCGGAGCGCGGTGACCGCGTCGCCGCGCCGGCGAGGGAAGACGGCGGCGTGGTGACGAGCGCGGTCTTCTCGCCCACGCTGCGCCGGCCGATCGCCATCGCCTCGCTCCACCGCTCGCTGCAGGACCGCCCGCGCGTCACGGTGCATCGGGGCGACACTCCCCTCGAGGCCGAGGTGGTGGAGCTGCCGTTCGTGCGGCGGGCTTGACGCCGGGGCCGGGCGCGCGGTCCAATTCCCCTGTCGGCCACCGCGCGGGGCCTCCCTGGGCGCCTCGCGCTCGATGGGCGCGCTTGCGCCCGGGAGGTGCCATGCGGACAGCATCGTGGGCAGCCATCGTGTCGCTCGCGCTCGCGGGCGCGCTCACGGGGTGCGGCGGCACGGCCGGCGCTGGCCGCGACGCGGCCACGGGCGACGCACCCGCATCCGCGGAGGCGGGCGCGGGCGACGCCGGCGGCGCGCCGGACGGCTCGACCCCGGACGGTATGGCGCCCGACGGCGCGGAGGGTGATGGCGGCGGCCCCGGCCCGGCAGACTACGCCGAGCCGGCGGGCGAGGGGGGCGGCGCCGGCAACGACCCGTACCTCGGCGGCACCCCGGAAGCAACCGGGCTCGCGATCGGGCCCGGCGGCGGGTTCACGCTGGAGGGGACCATCGCGACCGACCGCGCCAACGAGGTCTGGGCCGACTCGGACGGCTTCCGCTTCACCGTGTCCGCGACGACCACGCTGCGGGCCGAGCTGTCCTATGCGCCCGCCGCGGGCGTGCTGTGGCAGGTGGCGATCCTGCGCGTCAACCGCAGCCTGGTCGCCTGGTGGTCGATCGGCAACCAGGGCGCGGCCAGCACACGGCCCGTGACGCTCGGCCCGGGCGACTACGTCATCCACGTGGCGGCTGGGCTGCCCGCCCCGAGCACGCCGCAGCCCTACCGCGTCCGCGTCCAGAGCGGCGACTGGGCCTGCGCCGTGGCCGGCGGGGCGGCCGACTACGCCGAGGCGGACGAGGCCGCCGCCGGGCATCGCGCCAACGACGTCGCAGCGGTGAGATGGGTCGGCTTCCCGCAGATCAGCCCCGCGGGGGGCGCGAGCGCGGCCGAGGCCACGGGCCTGACGCTCGGCGCTGGCCAGACCCGGGCGCTCGAGGGTCTCGCCGCGTCCGTGACCTCGGCGGGCGACGGCTATCTCGACCGAGACGCCTACGAGGTGACCGCCGGAGCCGACGCCCGCGAGATCCACGTGCGTGTCGACCACACCGGCCAGGACGTCAATCTCAACGTCTTCATCTTCGCCGCCGGGGACACGGGCAAGCTCCTCGGCACGGCCACGGACATGGGCGCCACCTCGAACGAGGTCGTGGTGCCGGTGACTGCCGGCGCGAAGTACTGGATCTGGGTGGGGACGCGCGACGAGCGCTCCTACGGCCTCGACACCTCGCTGCCGCTCACCTACCGGGTGACGGCGTGCGCGCGCTGAGGAGGGGGCCATGCGCGCCAAGACCCTCCTCATCGTCGCCCTCCTCGGGAGCGCCGCGACGTCCGTGCGGGCGCACCAGATCTACACCGAGGATTGCAGCCTCGAGATCAAGGACGTGTTCCAGACCACCGACACGGTGTGCGTCCAGGGAGACGTCGACTACACCTGCCCCGAGGGGATGATCGACCTCCCCGGCGCCAACGTCTACGTGGTCCCGCGGGGCGGGGCCAACTTCACGGGCCCCCCGACGCACTTCACCACGATGGGCGGGTTCGGGAGCTTCATGCAGATCACGGTCCGCACCCCGCCGCTCACGCCGGGCGTGTACGACCTCGTGCTGGACGAGCACTGCGACGGCGTGTTCGACGGGGACGACCTGCGCGTCGACTCGGCGTTCACCGTAGGCGGTGGCGGGACGTGCCCCGACGCGGCGCCCGGCGCACAGCGCCGCGACCCGGGCATCCCCAGCGGCGCCAAGTGCCGCGGCGCCTGCG
>JACRCY010000453.1 GCA_016218785.1 Deltaproteobacteria bacterium | reverse complement strand
GTCTACCACGTCTACCACTCCCCCGCGGCGTACCAGCCGGGCGACGCCGAGGCCGACCTGCTGGCCCGCGTCATGGCGGGCGGCAAGAACAGCCGCCTCTACAAGGCGCTCGTCTACGAGCGCCGCATCGCCCAGGAGGTGTCGGCGTTCCAGGACTCGCACCGCCTGGGGTCCCTCTTCTACGTCATCGCCACGGCCAAGCCCGGCCACGCGCTCGCCGAGGTGGAGCGCGCCATCGACGCCGAGGTCGAGAAGCTCCGGCGCACGCCCCCAGAGGCCCGCGAGCTGCGACGGGTCCGCAACGGCATCGAGATGGCCTTCTTCCAGTCGCTGGAGCAGGTCGAGCAGCGCGCGCGCACGCTCAACGGCTACGAGTACTTCTACGGCGACCCCGGCTCCATCGAGCGCGACCTGCAGCGCTACCGCCGCGCCAGCGCCCGCGCGCTGCAGCAGCTGGCGAAGCAGGTGCTCCGCCCGGAGCGGCGCCTGACGGTGCGCTTCCACCCGGGCAAGCTGCCCGAGCCGGAGCGCGCCGCGCCGCACGCGCCCTCGCCCTCGGCCGCGGCGCGGGCTCGCCGGGCCCCCGCGGACGAGGCGCTGCCGCCGCGCGACCACGCGGTACCCGCGCACATGACCCGCCAGCCGCCGCTGCCGCCGCAGGGCGACTTCACCGTGCCTGGCGCGGTCACGCTGCGGCTCGCGAACGGCATCCCCGTGTTCGTGGTCGAGCGCCACGACCGGCCGCTGGTGTCGGTGGCGCTGGCGATGAACGCCGGCGCCGAGCACGACCCGGCGTCACAGTCCGGCCTCGCCAGCCTCACCGCCAACATGCTCGACGAGGGGGCCGGCAAGCGCAGCGCCCTCGAGATCGCCGCGGAGATGGAGCAACTGGGCGCCGAGCTGGGGACGGTGGCCGACCGCGACGCGGGCTACGTGCTCCTCGATGTGCTGCGGAAGAACCTCGACCCGGCGCTCGCGGTCGTGGCCGACGTGGCGCTCCGGCCCCACCTCTCCGAGGAGGAGTTCCGGCGGGTCCAGAACGACCGCGTGACCCTCCTCGTCGAGCGCCGTGACGACCCCGGCTACGTGGCCCGGGTGGTCTACGACCGGGTGCTCTACGGCGAGCACCACCCCTACGGCCGCCGCGTCCTCGGCACCGAGGCGGCGGTGAAGGGACTGACCATCGGCGACCTCCGCCGCTTCTACGCGCAGCACTACACGCCGCGGCACGCCGCCTTCGTGGTGGTCGGCGACGTCGAGCCGCGCGAGATCCGCGACCGCCTGGAGCGGCTCTTCGGGTCGTGGACCGCGGCGGCGCCGGCGGCGTCCCCCCCGCGGGTCGACCTGGAGGCGCCGCGGCGCGGCTGGCCGCGCGTGACGCTGGTCGACCGGCCGGGCGCCGAGCAGTCGGAGATCGTGGCGGGCCGGCCCGGCGCGCCCCGCGACAGCCCGGACCACGCCGCCCTGCTGGTCATGAACACGATCCTGGGAGGCTCGTTCACCAGCCGCCTCAACACCAACCTGCGCGAGGTGCACGGGTACACCTACGGCGCCCACTCGCGGTTCGAGTTCCGCCGCGGGCCGGGGCCGTTCTGGGCCGGCGCCGCGGTCAAGACCGACACGACCGAGGACTCGGTGCGGCAGGTCCTCGTCGAGTTCGAGCGATTCGGCAGGACCGCGCCGCCGCCGGCCGAGGTCGTGAAGGCGCGCACCGTGGTCGTGCGCAGCCTGCCCGAGTTCTTCCAGCGCAACGCGTCGATCGCGCGCCTGCTCACCGACCTCTGGGTGCACGACCTCCCCATCCAGTACTACCAGCGCTTCGCCCGCGAGGTCCGCGCCGTGACCGGCGCCCGCGTGCGGCGCCTGGCGCGAGCGTACGCCTCGGCCCACGACGCGGCCATCGTCATCGTCGGCGACCGCAAGGCGGTGATGCCGGGCCTGGGACGCCTCGGGTTCAGGCACGTCCAGGTACGCGACCCCGACGGCAACCTCGCCGGCTGAGCATGTCGCCTCGCCGCTCCTCCGCTTTCCGTGCCAGCTTGGCGGTGGGCGCGTTGGCACTCCTCGCCGGCTGTGGGCGTACCGATCGGTCAGCCCCGAAACCCACTGCTCCCGCCGGCCAGGCAACCGTTGCCGCCACGCAGCCGGCCGCCCCCGCGGCCCCCGCCCGCGCCGACGCCGTCGTCTACCGCTTCCAGGACCGCCTCGCCGAGGCCGAGATCACCGGCCCCGACCCGGCGCGCGCCCTCTTCACCGTGGGCGTCCGCACGCGCGCGCTCGTCAACCCCTACGGCCGGGCGCCGGCGCGGCGCGCCCACTACCTCGTCGAGCTCGCCTTCCCCGGCGGCCGCGTGGCCGACTACGCGGCCAGCGCGAAGTGGGAGGGGGACGGCCCCGACCACCGCGGCACCAAGGGCGCCTCCGGTCTCATCGGCGGCGGCTCGGGCATCATGGCGCTGCGCGCCGGCCTGTTCGCGCCTCCCGACACCACGTTCACGTGGAAGCTGCAGGTCCCGGAGCAGGCCTACCTCGCGTTCGAGGTGGGCGTGGCGCCGGGCCGGCCCGGCGCGCCCATCAGCACCGCCGTCACCGTGGACGGCCACACCATCTGGTCGCGCGTCACGCCGTTCAACGACGCCGGGCGCTGGGTGCCGGCCGAGGTGGACTTCGCGGCCTTCGCCGGCCGCACGGTCACGCTGACGTTCACGGCGCGCGCAGTCCGGCAGGCGCCGGGGCAGGTGGCCATCGGCCCGGCCCTGTTCGCCGACCCGGCGCTGCTGACGCGCGGCACGTTCGCCGGCCCGCAGATCGTGGTGCTCTCCCTCGACGCGGTGCGCGCCGACGTGGTGGGCGCCAACGGCTCGGACTTCGGGATCACGCCCAACCTCGACCGGCTCGCCGCCGAGGGGACCTCGTTCAGCCAGGCCGTGATCGCCTGGTCCTGGACGCGCCCTTCGGTCATCGCCTCCCTCGCCGGCTGCTTCCCGGGACAGCTCAACGCGTCGTTCGGTTGGGAGGTCGAGCAAGCGCACCGCGAGGCGTTCTATCGCGGCCGGCCGCCGCTCGTGACGCGTGACCTGTACCGCGCCGGCTACCACATCGCCACCATCGGCACGGCGGTGCTCTTCGTCGGCTACCACCCGCTCGGCCTCGACCTCGGGTGGGACCGCGCCGACGACGTCCGCGACCTCGAGGAGGAGACGGCCGGGACCACCCGTGGCATCATCGAGTTCCTGCGGGCACACCGCACGCGCCCCTTCTTCCTCTACGCCCACCTCGACACGGCGCACCTGCCCTACAACCCGCCGCCGCGGCTGGCCGAGAAGATCGCGCAGTTGCCGGGCGCCAGGCGCTACCGTGATCAGAACGCCCGCAACTACCTCGCCGAGGTCGCCTTCGCCGACGAGCAGGTCGGCCGCCTGCGCGCCGAACTCGAGCGGCTCGGCATGGCCGGCCGCACGCTGCTCGTGGTCACCGCCGACCACGGCGAGAACATCGACCACGACAAGTACATCGAGTACCCGGAGACTGACCGGAACACGCTCTGGGGCCACGGCTCCACGCCCTACGACAACGTGCTCCGCGTGCCGCTCGTCTTCTGGCAGCCCGGGCGCATCCCCGCCGGCCGCCGCATCGACACCCAGGTGCGGTCCATCGACCTGGCGCCGACGCTCGACGAGCTCGCCGGGTTGCCACCGAACCCGCGCCACTGCAGCCGCAGCCTCGGCAACCTGATCCGCGGCGAGACCGAGGCGAAGGGTCGCGTCTCGGTCAGCTACTCCTTCTACTCGACGATCGTGCGCGACGGCGCGTGGAAGCTGATCCAGTGGCACGGCGACGCCGCCGCGACGCGGCTGGTGAAAGGCACGACCCCCGCCGGCACCATGCAGGAGCTCTACCACGTGGCCGTGGACCCGGCGGAGATGCACGAGCTGTCGGCCAGGAAGCCCGCCGAGCTGCGGCGCATGCGCGGCCTGTTCGCCGCGGCGACGCGCGAGGCGCGCAGGCCCGTGCCCAAAGAGACCTCGATCCCCCTCACCCCGCCATCACCTCCGGCCCCGTCTCCCCTCGTTGCGGCCGTGGCCCTCCCTGGCGGCGGGTCCGCCCCCGGACCTCCAGCCCCTGCGGCAGCGGGTTCGCCGCCGGCTGCGGCTCCGGGCTCGGTTGCGGCTCCGGCACCGGCCGCGGCCGCGACCCCGGCCGTGCTCCACCTCCGCCTCGGCACCGACGACAAACGCCACAAGCTCGAGGCGAAGCTGCGCTCGTCCAAGCCCCTCGCGGTGCGCGCGACCCGCGGCCTGGTCAAGGTGCGGGGCGCGAACGGCACCCTGGTGGTGGAGGCCGAGGCCGCCGCCAACGCCGGGGCTCCCGAGGTCGCCGTCGAGGTCGACCTCGATGCGGCCGTGGAGATCGAGGCCAGCCTCTACGGCCAGGAGGTCCCGGCCGGACGCCTCTGGGCCGGCCCCTTCTCGCTCGCGCTCCTCGAGGGCAAGAAGGCGCGCATCGACCGGGCCGTGTGGGGTGCGCTCCGGGCGAGGACGGCGCCCCGCCCGGCCGGCAGCGGCATCTACCTCTGGGGCGAAGGGGGCGCGGGCGGCGCACGGGGCAGCGGTCCGGCCGCCCCGGCCGGCGCGCCCGCCGCCACCGGCGCCGACACGGGCCCGGTGGTGACGCCCGTGCACGGCGGGGACGTGTCGAAGATCCTCAAGGGCTGGGGCTACATCCAGGGGAACGAGAAGTCGACGGACCAGCCGAGGTAGCGATCTAGGGCGTGACCCGGATCTCGAGCGGCGCCGCCCAGCTCTTCAGGTCGTCGCCGTAGTAGAGGTAGGCGCTGGAGGCCGGCCCGGTGTAACGGCCGGGGACGGTGGCCTGGAGCTCGAGCGGGATGCGCTTGACCGCGCCGGGCTCGAGCTGCCGGAAGTAGATGATGACCTCGCGCGGCCGCGTCTCGTAGAACGCGATCTGGCCGCGGTCGCGCAGCTCCTTGAGCTGCCACGTCTGGAAGGTGAGGCCGCCCGGCAGCCCGATGCGCGCCAGTGTCATGGGCAGGCCCTTCGCTCCGCGGTTGGTCACGGTCACGTCCAGGCGCACGTTCTGGCCGAGCTTCGCCTCGGACCTCGCGAGCGTCGTCTGGAGGCCGACGGGCGCCGCCCCGGCCGAGGCCGGCTGCCGGGTGCGGTACTCGACGGCCATGCTGAAGGGGAGCGCCTCCTTGCCTTCGCCGACGATCTCGATCTTGTTCGCCCCCGGGACGAAATACTCGCCCAGCGCCGCGAACACGATCGGCTCCTTGTGGTCGGCCTGGTACGCGACGCGACCGCGGCGCTGCCCGTTGATGCGGACCTCGACCGCGCCCGGCGCCTGCGTGCGCGCGCTGGCCTCGGCGTACCGCGTGAGCGCCTTCAGCGCGAGCACCGTGGCCTGGGTGGCGCCCCACTGGCCGAAGCCGCCGCGGTGCTGCTGCAGCCACTCGGCCGCCGCGCGGGCCTCGGCCATGCGGCCCGACTTCACCATGGCCACGAGCGACAGCGCCGTGGTCTCGACGAGGAGGTTCGTGCCGCTCGAGCGCGTGATGCTGTGGTCCGCGCCCGGGAAGGCGCCGGCGGTGCCGGCCGCGTTGCTCTGCATGGCCGCCAGACGGCCGGCCGCGGCCACGCCTTCGGCCTTGTTCTTGGGCAGGTTGAGCAGCGTGTTGGAGGCCAGCGCGAGCAGGTACGGGTCGCGTGCGCCCTGGGCCAGGCGCCGCTGCGTCTCGATCTCGGGCACCATGCCCGCGTCGAGCTGGCCGGCCTCGCTGAGGCCATAGATGATGTACGCGTTGGTCACCTCGGGGGAGGCGCGCCCGAAGGTGTCGAGGGCGCGCGGGTGGCGCTGGAAACCGCCCTGGCCGTCGCGCCGGCTCTTGAGCCAGGTGGCGGTGCGGACCACCATCGGGTCGTCCACGGCGAAGACCCGCTTCATGTCGAGGAACTGGACGAGCCCGTACGCGGTGAGCGCCTCGTGGGCCGGGTCGCTCCCGAACCACTCGTAGCCGCGCGACTTCGACTCGAAGCCCACCAGCCGCCGGTACCCCGAGTCGAGCAGCCGCTGCGCCTTGCCCATGATCTTCTCGTCCTTGACCCGGTGCTGCTTCATGTAGGCCATGAGCATGACGTTCGGGTAGTTGGTCGACGACGCCTGCTCGAAGCAGCCGTAGGGCTCGCGCAGCATGCCCTCGAGGCCGCCGATCATGGTCGCGAGGGGGCTCGGGTAGAGCTGCACCTGGGCGAGGACCGAGCCGGGCATGACCCGGCCCACGTCCACCACCTCGCGCGCGTTCCCGTTCGGGCCGCCGACGTTGCCCGATTTCGAGGCCACGAGCGGGAAGCCGACCGGCGTCACCGGCAGCGCCCGCGCCACCTCGTCCTCGTAGCCGAGGGCGCTGGCCCGCACCCGGATCGAGGCGTTCCCGCGCTGCCCCACCACCCGGAGCGGGTAGTAGAGCGTGTCGCGCGCGCGGGCCCGGACGCGGCGCCTCTCGTCGGGGAAGGCCGCGGCCGGCTGCAGCAGCTTGTCGATCTCGAGGGCCACCCGCGCGTCCACGGCCTCGGCGCGCTCGTTGGCGAGGGTCACGGGCACGAGGATCTCGTCGTCCGCCGACACCTCGAGCGGCAGGCGCGCGTTGAGGCTCAAGGGCCGGTCGGAGCGGAGCACGTGCTCGCCCCGCCCCACCAGGCCGAGCCGGTGGCCCTTCAGGGCCACGCCCTCGGCCACGACCCGGAACGAGGTCACGGCGTCGGAGAGCGTGAACTTCACCTGCCCCTTGCCGTCGGCGCCGGTCACGACGCGCGGCGCCCAGAAGACCGTGTCGCGGAAGTCGGTGCGGGGACCGGGGGCCACGCCGCGGTAGTCCGGCACCGGGAAGACGCGCGCCACGGTGAAGCGCTCGCTCGTGCGTTGCTGGATGCGCCACTCGACGCGGCGGTTGCGCTCGCGGCCGTCGACGGTCGCGTTGGAGGCGATGGGCTGGCGCGGGCCGTAGCTGCGCGCTACCAGGCGGTCCTTCGCGACTCCCTTCTTGACCAGGTAGCGGATCACGGCCTGCGCCCGGCGGGCGCCCAGGTTCGGGGTGTCCTGGCTCTCGACGCCGTCCTCGTGCCCCTGCACCTCGACGACCAGGATCTGGGGGTTGCCGGCGAGGGTCGCGGCGACCGCGTCGAGGATCGGGTGGGAGATCGCCTTGAGGTTCGCGCTCCGGGGCGCGAAGTAGACCTTGTCGAGGATCTGGATGTGGGCCTGGTGCACGACGATGCGGCGGTGCCGTGGGATGAGGACGTCCTCGGCCATGCGCGCCACGCGCTTGCCGGCGACCACCGGCATCGGCTTCGCCGCCGGCCGGGCCGCCACCGCGGGCGCGGCCGCCGCGGGCGCCGCGAGCTTGCCCTTCGCGGGCACGGCCTTCAGGGCGCGATCCGGCATCCGCTCCGCGGCCGCGGCTCGCGGCTCCTTGGGCACGCGCGCCGCGACCCCCGGGCGGGCCATAGCGCCGCCGGCGGCACCGCGACCGAAGCCCATGCCGTCCATCTTGAGCGCCGCGGGCCTGGGGCGGTGGGGGCGCCGGCGGGCGGCCAGCTCCTCGAGCTGGTCCCGGTACGCCTCGCGGCGCTCCCGCTCCTCCTCGCGGCGGCGCTCGAGCGCCTGGCGGCGCTGCTCCTCCTTCTGTCGCCTGACTTCGGCCGCGCGCGCCCTGTAGTCGTGCGTCATCACCGGCTGCCACTCGAAGCGGCGGTAGCCGCGGGTGCCGAGCAGGAGATCGAGGGCGAGCGCCGACTCGGGCTTGCCGAGGTCGAGGAAGACGTTGGGCTCCTCGACCCGGCCGCCGAGCTCGGGCTCGAGGAACAGGCGCGCGAGGATGTTGCCCTGCTTGTCGTCGGCGTAGGCGATGACCGTGTCGTCCACGACCGCGAGCGCCACCTCGGCCGGGACCGGCTTGCCGCCCGGGCCGGTGGTGCGCACCGTGAGCTGCACCTGCTCGCGCGGGCCGTAGCTCGGCCGGTCGGGCTTCACGGCGATGCGCAGCCGCTCGCGGCGGTTGCGGTAGACGAGGCGCTCGGCCAGCGGCTCGAGCTGCTCGCCGAACACGGTCACGCGGGCGATGCCCTGCGTGCGGCCGAGCTGCGCCGCGGCGCCGCGGCCGCGGAGGTAGACCACGGTCTCCTTGCCGCTGGCGACCGCCACGCGCGCCGCGTCGAAGAGCTGCTCGCGCTGGACCGCGGCCACGGTCACGTTGCGGGGCTGGCTGCAGCGCACGCCCACGCGCAGCACCGGGAGCTGGCCGTCGAGGTCGTCGTAGCTGCGGAGCACGCACCCGCCGCCGCGGACCGTGGGCAGCGGGTGCCGGCTGCGGGCCTCGGCGGGCGCGGTGACCACCGCGGTGTAGCGCCGGTCGCGCAGCGGCTTCAGCGTGAACCGGCCGAGCCCGTTCTTGTGGCTGCGGAACTGCACGATGATGTTGCCGCGCTCGTCCTCGACCTGCCCCGCCACGTCCGCGGGCTTGCCGAACGGGTCCTGCGCCTCGAAGTAGACGCGTGACTCCACCTCCTCGACCAGCTCGCCCCCCTCGGGGAACAGGCGCAGGTCGAGCGCCTTGAGCACGATCGGGATGCGGCGGGAGATCGACTCGGTCACGCCGCCGTCCTCGACGAGCACCGTCATGAGCCCATCGCCGACCGACATCTTCTTCGGCAGCGCGAGGCGCACGACCGCGTCGCCGCGCGGGTTGGTCGTCACCTTCACGGCCGGTAGCTCCACCCCGTCGACCGTGGCGACCGCGCGCACCGGGTGCCCGCCGAGCGCCTGGCCGGTCGCCCGGATCACGGAGAAGTCGGCCTCCACCGTGTCGCCGGCGCCGTAGGCCTTGCGCTTCATCTCGAGCTTCAGCTTGAGGCGCGGCTGCTCGAAGCCCGCGACCACGACGGTGCGCTCGCCCGTGACGCCGTCGCGGGCGCGCACCCGGACGGTGTACTCGCCGCCCACCGCATCCTCGGCGAGGTCGAACTGGAAGTTGGCGAACCCGCCGTCCTCCTTGACCGACTGGCGCTGGACCACGTCCCCCCGCGGCCCCACCAGCTCGTAGGTCGTCGAGCGGACGTCCTTCCGGTCGGCCGCGGCGCCCAGGTCGCGCGCGCGCAGGTCCCAGCTCTTGATCCAGACCGTCTCGCCCGGCCGGTACATGGGCCGGTCCACCTGCACGTGGATGCGCCGGCCCGCGTGCTCCTCGAACCAGCTGTCGATCTTCTTCCCGAGGTCGCTGGCCCCGGGCAGGAGCGGCAGCTTCTGCGCCCCGCTCTCCGGCGGCGCCGCCTCGGCCGGCACCGGCGGCACGTCCGGCGGCACGGCGGGTGCCGCCGGCGGAGCCGCCGCCGGGTCAGCGGCCGGCGCCGCGATCTCGAGCGGCTGCGGGAGCGCACCGGTCGGCGGCGGGCCCAGCGTGGCGACCACCGCGAGCGCGATCACCGGAATGGCGAGGAGGAGGAACCGCGAGGCACGAAGGCTCGGTAGGCGTGGCATGCCCGCATGGTACGCGAACTGGTGGTGGGTGGGTAGCGGTAGCGGCTGCGGCTGCGGCTCAGCCCGTGGTGTGCCTCCCGGCGCGAACGAGCCACTCCTTCGCCCACGAGGTCTCCTCCAGCTCCGCCTGCAGCCGCTTGATCTCAGAGATGCGCGTCTCGATGTCCCGCTGGCACCGGGCGATCTCCTCCTGCAGGGGTCGGATGCGGGCTACGACCTGCTCCTCCCTGCGCGTCGCGTCGACGATGATGGTGCCCACGTCGATGTGCGCCGACTCCAGGGTCCGCTTGATGACCTGCACCACGACGTCGGTCGTCTGCAGGTCCGTTGGGAGGCTGCGCATGAGGTCGATCGCCTGCTGGATCCCATAGACGGGGGCTGACTCGCGCCCGGACGGCTTCGGGCTCTCCTTGAAGTGGCCCATGACAACCCCTTTCCCGGCCTACCAATGGCCAAACGACGACGACCGCGGGGCGGTGAGCCGCGCGCTCATGCTGCTCGCCCGGTCACCCCCTCGACTCAAGAGCGCGAAACGTTGCCCCTACGATCCTCCCCGCGCGCGAAGAGCGCAAGTATCTGTGCTGGGGCAGGATGAGCCGCAGTGCCGCCGGCGCCTGCGGCTACATCGAGAAGACCGACACGTCCGGCCTGTCGCCGCTGCACGGAGAAGCACTGCGCGGAGCGGATCGGCCGCTGCCGGAAGCACCGGTGCCCGCAGCCCGAAGGCGCGCTCGAGGGGCCGTAGCGGCCACGGCGGCGGCGGCGGCAGCGCCGGCAGCGGCGGCTGCGGCTACCCTTGCGGCCTCATCAGGTACCGGGCGAGCGCGTCGGGCGCGCATACGCGCACCTCGAGGCCGCCGCTGCGCCGCGGAGGATCCGGCCCTCGCCCAGGCTCCGGGCGAGCGTCGTCTTGCCCGACCGCCGCACGCCGGCGAGCCAGGCGATGGGTGCTTCGCGCCAGGCCTGCTCCAACCGCTGGCGCCAGAACGGACGATCAGCCATGCTAGTGTACTTGGCATATTATCCGATTTTTCGTGAAGTATGATTACACGGAGGGGCTACGCCTTCGGTCGTCGCCCCCGCCTGCTCGAGCACCTCGCGGTACCACGCCACGGTGCGGGCGGTGCGGTCGCCGAGGGCGCGCGCGCCCCAGACGAGCGAGAGGGTCGCGCGGGTCGCGGGCGAGGTCTTGGTGCGCTGGGCGTCCTTGACCGCATTGGCGCAGGGGCCGGCGGCGTCGAACAGGCACGGCAGCCCCTCGACGTCGATGACCTGGCCCGTGGCGTTGAAGACGTAGCCGTCCCCCTCGCCCGCCACGGCGACCCGGAGCGGCGCCGGCGCGCGGTCGAGGTCGACCACGCTGATGGGCAGCCCGCTGTGGAGCGACACGGCGTTGCAGGCGTCCACGGCCAGGTTGATCGAGGCGAGCGCGCCCTCGGTCACGGCGCGGATCAGGTACTCGGAGGCCGGCTTGCCGCGGCCCGTGGGCTTGTAGCCGAACTTGCGGAGCACGTCGCGCACCGCGGCGCGCACGGCGTCGTCGGCGCTGAGAGGCGCCGTCGCGCCCGGCCGGAGCAGCGCGGCGAGCGAGTCGGGGACGGCCGTGGCGCCCAGGGGGGCGGCGAAGCGGGTGATGAAGGCGCCCAGGTCGAGGAGGGGATGGGGCTCGAGGGTGAGCATGCCGAGGGGGATCTCGGGTGAGGCGAGCGGCCGTGGCCACTCAGTGCCAGCGCAGGCAGCGACCGGCCGTGTCGTCGGTGAGGAAGGCGTGGTGCCGCGCCATCCAGTAGGCCACCAGGTAGTCCACGCCGGGCTGGGTCTGGGCGGGGTCGCCGGCGTCGAAGAGGCCCCACGGGTGCCGCTGCCACAGGAAGTCGCCCACGGGCCGCTCCCCGACGTCCACGGCCTTGGAGTGGTCCACCTGATCGGTGCAGCCGCTCTGGTGCGGCAGGTAGTCGGGGTCGGCGCGCAGGTCCACGGCCACGTTCACGCGCGGCGGCGGTGGGAACTGGGCGAGCTGGGTGTTGGCGGTCGAGACCGCGCCCGCCTCGGGGCTCGGCACGCTCGCGGCGTAGATGTACGAGAAGAACGAGTTCTTGGTGGCCCGGAAGAGCGGCCACATCTTGGCGGAGAGGACGTCGTTCGCGACGGTGGCCTTCAGCGTGGGGTCGTCCTCGAGGCGGGCGAGGTTGTACATCGGCTCCATGCTGATGTTGTGGCCGTAGTACGACTCGCCGCACTGGTTGAGCTCGTTGTAGGTCTTGGCCACCGCGAGCCAGTTGGCGACGTTGCCCCCCTCGCCGCCGTGGTTCAGGTAGTAGTCGAGGATGGCGGCGCGCCGCCCGGCGTAGGCGGGGACGCCCGCGGTCGCGGCCAGGGCCACGCGGAAGAACGACGCCAGCATGATGGCGCTCGACGCGCGCGGGATGGCGGGGACCAGGCCGCCGATGAGCGGCATCTGCTTGAGCACGTCCTGCAGGTTGGGGATGAACTCCTGGAACCCGTACATCTCGCTGGCGTCGAGGTTGGTGGTGTTGACGATGAGCTGCACGGCGCCGTTGTCCATCTCGGCCGGGGCCAGGACCACGAAGCGCATGGTCACGTCGAACTGCGGGATGACGGTGCCGTTGTAGGTCAGCTTGATCGGCACCTGCCGCTCCTTCATCAGCTCCTCGACGAGCTCCACCACGTCGTCGCGGATGAGCGCGCGGGTGGCCTCGTCGGCCTCGCTCAGCGCCTCGTAGGCGAGGGCGTAGCCGAGCAGGACGCCCTGGTACTGGTCCCGGCTGATGTGGCCGATCCAGTCCCAGGTGCCGCCGTTGTACGCGACGTTGCAGTGGGTGCGGCCGTCGCCGCAGCTGTGGTCGCCGATGGTGAACGGCCAGACCGTGCCCGAGGGGCTGGCGAAGCGGGAGAGCAGGCCGGGCTGGCCCGCGACGTTCATCCACACGTGGAGCGTCTCCGCCAGGTGCTTCACGTTGGAGCGCGCGTCGGCCGCGCCCGTGGCCTCGAGGCGCAGCGCCTCGGCCGCGAGGTAGGTGCCGGTCCAGATCGCGGAGTCGCCGATGCCGTGCATGGCGTCGATGTCGGTCCAGGTGCCGGGATCGGCGTAGTGGGGGCTCCCCACGCCCCCCGCGGCCATGCCGTCGCGGCGCAGCCACAGGTTGTAGGCGCGGGCGCGGTCGTGCAGCGCGGCGGCCGGGGCGGGCGTGACCCAGGAGGCGGTGCCGAGGTCGTACAGCTCGCAGGTCTTCGCCCCGTCCACGTCGCCGAGGTTGCACTCGTCGGAGCACGAGCCGCTGACGCAGTCGCCGCGCACGCACCCCTCGCCCGGGCCGCAGTCGGCCTCCTGCCAGATCCGGCCGGCGGCCCCGTCGGCGCAGAAGCGGCGGCGCGTGGCCGAGGTGCACAGCTTCTGCCCGGCCGTGCACTCGTCCGTCACCATGCCGTCGCCGCCGCCGTCGCCCGGCAGGCCGTCGCCACCGCGGTCGCCGGCGGGTCCGTCGCCTGGCCCGGCCTCGGCCGCGCCGTCGGTGGGGCCGCCGCCGTCGGGCGTGACCGCGCCGCCGTGGCCGCCGCAGCCGAGACCCGGGAGCCCCAGGAGCGTGATGACCGCCAGGATCGCCACCAGGGTGCGCACCATCGCTGCCTCCTCGAGGGGCATGATGCCACGTGGGGCGGCCGGCCCGCAACGCACCCGCGAGTGCTGGTGCGCGGGCCGCCCCGGCGGCATACTCCGGCCATGCAGCGCGTCTCCTCGCGACACATCTACACCGGCCGGGTCATCGACCTCCGCTCCGACATCGTGCGCGCCGACAGCGGCCGCGAGCACGTGGCCGACGTGGTCGGGCACCCCGGGGGGGTGGTGGTGGTGGCCGAGGACCAGGGCGAGCTCCTCTTCGTGCGCCAGTACCGCTACGCGGTCGGCGCGGAGCTGCTGGAGCTGGTGGCCGGCACGCTCGAGCCGGGCGAGGATCCGGAGCTGGCCGCCAACCGCGAGCTGGAGGAGGAGGCGGGCTTCCACGCCGCCCGCCTGACGTACCTGGGGGCCGTGCACAGCGCCCCCGGCTTCTGCGCCGAGCTGCTGCACCTCTACCTCGCCGCGGACCTGACGCCGTCGCGCCGGCCCCAAGACGACGACGAGGGCGTCACGCTGGTGCGGATCGCCCCCGCTGAGGCCCTGCGCCTGGCCGCGAGCGGCCGCATCCGCGACGCCAAGACGCTGGCCGGACTGCTGCTCTACCAGGAGCACCGCCGCGCCGCGGCCCGGGGGCCCGGCGCAGGGACCGACCGCCCCGTCGACGTGGTGGCCTTCGACGTGGACGGCACGCTCGTGGCCCACCCGCACGGCAAGGTCGTGTGGCAGATCCTCATGGAGCGCTTCGGCTGTGACACGTCGGTCTCGCGCGAGCGCTTCGCGGCCTTCCGCGCGGGGCGCATCACCTACCCCCAGTGGGTCGATCTGGACGTGGGCGAGTGGGTGAAGCGCGGCGCCACCCGCGACGCGATGGTCGAAGCCATCGCCACGCACCTCGCCCTCAGCCCCGGGGCACGCGAGGTGGTCCAGGAGCTGAAGGCCCGCGGCTACCACCTCGCCGTCATCTCCGGGACCCTCGACGTGGTCCTCGACGTGCTCTTCCCCGGTCACCCCTTCGACCACCTGTTCACGAACCGCCTGGTCTTCGGGGCCGACAGCCGCATCGCCTCGTGGCAGGCGACGCCCTACGACATGGACGGCAAGGAGGCGGGCCTGCGGGCGGTGGCGGCGGACGCCGGCACCACCCTCGACCGCTGCGCGTTCGTCGGGGACCACGTCAACGACATCTCGGCGCTGCGCCTGGCCGGCCTGCCCATCGCCTACGACCCGAAGCACGAGTCGGTGGCGGCGGCGGCCCGGGTCGTGCTCCCCGCCGGCGGCCTGCGCGGGCTGCTGGCCCTGTTGCCGTGAGGAGGTGCCTCGTGTGGAAGTGGGGGAAGCTGGCTCTCCTGCTGACGGTGCTGCAGGCCTTCGCCTGCGCCTCGAACCCCGCGGGCCTCGACGCTGGCCCGGACGCGACCTCCCAGACCGACGCGCGCGCCGACGGCCTGGCACCCGCCGACGGGGGGGCCGACGCCTCGCCCACGGACGCGCCCCCGGGCTGGAGCGTGGCGGTGGTCGACGACCAGCCCAAGTTCAAGTCGCGCGCCGCGTTGGCGGTGGGGCCCGACGGCACGCTGCACCTGGCCTACAACGTCGCCACCTCGGTGGATGGCTGGACCATCCCCTCGGTCTGGTATGCGAGGCGGCAGGGCGCGATCTGGGAGCGGACCGAGGTCGCGCCGGCCGGGGGCACCAGCAACGAGTTCCCGGTGCTGGTGGTCGACTCGCAGAACCGGCCGCACGTCTTCTACAACCGCGCCGTCGGCGGCGTCGTCGACCTCTTCATGCTCGCGGGCACGGGGTCGGGGTTCGCGGCCGCGGTCAACCTGACCAACACCACCGGCAAGGACGAGTTCGCCCCGAGCGTGGCGATCGACGGCAGCAACGCGATCCACGTCCTCTTCCAGGAGCGCACCGGGCCGTCCGGGAGCTACGTGTACTCCATCGGCTACCTGCGCGTGTCGGCCGGGAGCCCGGGCTCTCCGGAGCCGGTCGCGTCGGGCACCGCCATGTTCTCCCTCAGCCCGGACTACGACATCGTGGCCGACGGCGGCGGCGTGCACGTGGTCTACTGCAAGCCCGGGGACAGCGCTTTCAACAACGTCCTCTACTACCGGCACCGCGCCTCCTCGGCGTGGGAACCGGAGAGCCGCGTCACCGCGACCGACCAGGACGTCTGGTCCCCGGCGATCGGGGTCGACGGCGCCGGCACGGTGCACGCCGCGTACACCAAGGGCCCCTCGTGGAGCGAGAAGACCCTGACCTACAACCGGCGCACGTCGGGAGCGTGGCTGGGCGAGCAGCCGCTCTCCGGGTCGACCGAGGATCGCTCCTACTACCTCGGGCTCCAGGTCGAGAGCGACGGCCTCGTGCACCTGGCCTTCCACCGCTTCTACGACTCCAACGGCGACATCCTCTACCTCACGGGACGCAACGGCTCGCTCGGGCCCGAGGAGCGGGTGACCCAGACCGTCGCCGGTGACGAGTCGTCAGCGTCGGTGGCCCGGGTGCCGGGCGGGCCGGTGGTCGTCTCCTTCCTCGAGAACCTCGCCGCGGCCCCCGACGGCAAGGTCTACCTGGCGACCCGGAACTGAGTCCGCTCGGCGCCGCCGCCTGGCCCCGCCGTTGCCGCGGCCACCCACGCGCGCCCCGGCCCTGCAACCCGATCCCGCCGCGGGGCATCCAGTCCACGAGCGGTTTGGCAAGGGCGCGGTGGGGCGGCGAGGTGGGCAATGAGGAACATGGTGCTGAGGTGGGTGGTGCGGCTCCCGGTGATCGCGGCCCTGGCAATCGGGGGCTCGTACCTCCTGGCCCTCAGGTTTCCGTAGCCGCGAGCGAGGAGCGGGGCGTGCCAACTCGCGCGTCAGAGCGCCGCCGGCGCGTGACGCTCCCCTCCCTACGCGTGGCGCAGGCGAGCGATCAGGTCCTCGAGCCCGACGTGCTCGACGCGCAGCGCGGCCTCCCGGCGGTCGAAAGGACGGTCCACGTCGGCGGCGACCACGAGGTTCCGCCCCTGGGGGTAGGCGCGACGGAAGGCCGCGAGGCCCGACAGGTCGAGCGAGCCCGACGCCGACCACTTGCACTCGACCGCCGTCGGCATCCGCCCGCGGCGGGTCACGATGAAGTCGACCTCGTGGCCGCGCGTGTCGCGCCAGTAGCGGACGGGAGCCTCCGGGAGCCGGCTCTGCAGCTCGTTCAGGACGTAGTACTCCCACAGGTGGCCGAGGTCTTCACGACGGAGGTCCCGCCAGCCGCGGTAGTACGTTACGAAGCCCGTGTCGAAGGCATAGACCTTCGGGGCGGCCACGATTTCGGTGCGCCGGTGCGTGGAGAAGGGCCTGACCACGTGGGCGACCCTCGTCGCCTCGAGCACGCCCAGGTAGTTGGCGATGGTTGTGCGACTCACCTCGCACGGTGTTGCGTACTTGGTCGCCTCGAAGATCCCTCCACTGGTCGAGAGGAGGAGCTCGACGAACCGCACGAAGGAGGCGCGCCGCTCGAGGCGGAACAGCTCCTGGATGTCCTTGGCCCAGTACGAGTCCATCCACTCCTGGAAGTCCGCCTCGCGCGGGTCTGCGGCCAACGTGAAGGGTGGCAGGCCCCCGCGTCCGAGACGCGTCACGAGGTCGAGGCCGCCGAAATCATGCAGGTCGGCGCTCATCATCGGGGTCAGCCACACCTCCACTTTCCGCCCCGTGAGCGCGTCCTTGAACTTGGCGGATGCCTGGAGCGTCGACGAGCCCGTGGCCAACACCCGCACGTCAGGGAAGTGGTCGGCCGCGATCTTGAGCACCTCGGACGGCGCGTCGAGGCGGTGAACCTCGTCGAGCACGATCCGCTTCCCCTTGAGCCCCCGCAGGAACGCCTCGGGGTCGGCCATGCCGCGCCGGACCCGCGGCAGCTCGCAGTCGAAGTACTCGACGTCGCGCAGGGATTGGCAGAGGACCGTCTTGCCTACCCGGCGCACACCGGCCAGCCACACCAGCGGGCGCCGCTTCCACGCCTCCTCGATGCGCTCGATCCAGTAGCTCCGCCGGAACAGCATGTGCCAACAGGGTTGCATATGCTGTCACCAAACGCAAGTCTACCTGCATATG
>JACRCY010000003.1 GCA_016218785.1 Deltaproteobacteria bacterium | reverse complement strand
GGCCGCGGCGACCGAGCGGCTGCGACTGCCGCCCGACGACCGGACGCGCCTGGCCCTCGAGGATCTGCGCAGCGAGGCCAAGGGCGGCAACCAGGCGGCGCGGACCGCCCGGGCCCTGTACCTGCTCGACCTGTTCGACCACGCGCGCTTCGCGGCCGCGCCCGCCTCGCGCAAGCTGCTCTTCGAGGAGGTGGGCGGCTCCAGTGCGGCGCCGGGGGGCGAGATGGCCACCCAGTGGGTGGCGGAGCGGCTCGACGCGGAGCTGAAGCGGATCGCCGAGCCCGGCCGCGAGGTGCTCGCCGCCCGGGCCCTCGTGGCCGTGGAGGTGGCGGGCGCCGACGCCGACCGCGTGAAGCTGGCGGCCGCGGTGAAGCAGGTGGCGCGCGACCTCCACAGCCCGCTGCGGGCCAACGCCCTGCTGCGGCTCTACGGCTACTGCGCGCGCGCCCTGCGCGACGCGACCACGGCCCCGCGGCCCGAGCGGCCCCGCATGGCCAACCACTGCCTCTACACCCTGTACGACTCGGACCCGTCGGCCTACTTCAGCGACGATCCGGAGCAGCGCCCCCCCGACCCGCCCTGGACCGCGTACCGGACCGCCCTCATCCCGCTCCTCGACGAGGTGCGGCGCACGGGCTCCCGGCTCGGGCCGGTGGCCGAGAAGCTCGCCGCCGCCGACCGCCGCTTCTTCGCCGATCTCGTGCCCACGGCGCTCCCCCTCCCCCTCGACGTCGCCTCGGCGGGGCTGCCCGCGGCGCCGGGGGCGCCGCTGTGGGACCGCACGCCGCTCTGCCGTCTCGAGCGCGACGGCGTCTCGGTCGGCGGCACCCCGATCGTCGACGACGCGCGGCTGCGCTCCGAGCTGGCCGTGATCATCACGCAGGATCCGCGGCGCACCCTCACCGTGATCGCCGGCGCCAACGAGCCGGCGCAGCGCGTGCTGCGCCTGGCCGAGGCGGCGCGCAAATCCGGGGCGCGCGTGCTCGAGCTGGGGGTGGCGCAGCCGGTGACCCTCAAGGTGCCGGCCGGCGACTACTGGGCCGGCCGCAAGGTCGCGCGCCTGGGCGTGCTGCCGCTGGCGCTCGCGCCGCTCGGCCAGGGGCCGGGCGCGCCCCCCCGGGACGACCCGCGCGCGGCGAGCTGGGATCCGGCCCGCGACGAGCTGGGCCTCACCCTGACCGTCGACGACACCTACGTCCTGACGGCCCGCGACGGCCTCGTGGCCCGCGTGCGCGCCGATCGGGAGGCGCTGCGGGCCGCCCTGCGCCGGGTGCAGCGCGCGTTCCCCGACCAGAGCGCGCTGGCCATCGCCCTCGGCGAGCGGCCAACCTACGCCGATCTCGTCGCCGCGGTGCTGGCGGCGCGGAGCGACGAGCGCGGCGCGCCGCTCTTCCCGGCGCTGGCGCTCCGGTCGGCGCCGCCGCGGCCGGGCGGCAGCATCGAGGCGCGGGTGGCCCGGCGGGCGGCCGGCGACGGCCGCGTCGCGCGGGTGTTGAAGCCGGCGGCGCGGCTGGCCGTCGCCGCGCTCGAGCAGCAGGTGCGACGCTGCTACCTCGCCGCCGCCGATCGCAAGGGCGCGGTCCTCGGGCAGCTCGACTACGTGGTCGAGGCGCGCGGGATCGCGCTCGCGAGGAAGCGCCGGACCCGAGGGGTCCAGGCACGTGACCGGGCGCTCCAGGCCTGCGTGAAGGAGCGTCTCGAGCAGGCGCGGCCGATGCTGAAGGGCATCGCCCTGGGCGAAGGCTCGTCGGTGCATGTAGAGCTGCTGTACTTCGGGTGCCGGGGCGCAGGGATTGGTCGGTGACGGGCGAGGGTTTCCGGATCGACGCATGCCCGATCACCCGAAGCTGCGGCCGCTGGAGGCGTTCCCCGTCGAGGTGGACGGCAAGAGCGTGATCTGCCTCCGCGACCCGTCGGGGCTGAGCGAGAACGTCGCCCTCGTCCCGCGGCCGGTGCTCTCCCTGCTGGCGCTCCTCGACGGCAGCCGCGACCTCGGCGACCTGCAGGCGGACTTCGTCCGCGCGGGCGGCGAGCTGGTGTCGCGCGACGCCATCGCGGGCCTCCTCGAGCAGCTCGACCAGGCCCACCTGCTCGACAGCGAGCGCTTCCGCGCCCACCGCGACCGCGTGGCGGCCGAGTACCGCGCCGCGACCACGCGGCCCGCCGCGCACGCGGGCGCGTCGTACCCGGCGGAGCCGGACGCCCTGCGCACGTTCCTCGACGGCTTCTTCGACTCCGTGGGCCCGGGGGAGGCGTCACCCCGGCGGACCACCCCCCGCGCGACGAAGGGGCCGCGCTCGCGACGCCCCGCCCCCGTGCGCGCCGTGGTGGCGCCGCACATCGACTTCAACCGCGGTGGCCGGGTCTACGCCCTCGCCTACCGCCCCCTGCTCGACGAGCCGCCCCCCGATCTGTACGTGGTCCTCGGCACCGACCACAACGGCGACGGCACCCGCTACTCGCTGACCCGCAAGCCCTTCGACACGCCCCTCGGGCCCGTGGCCACCGACCCGGACGTGGTGGAGGCCGTGACGCGCCGGGCGGGCCCGGCCGCCCTGCAGGGCGAGCTGAACCATCGCCGCGAGCACTCCGTCGAGTTCCAGGCGGTGGTCCTGCGCTACCTCGCCGACCGCCGCGGCGGAGGCCCGGCGCCCGCCGTGCTCCCGATCCTGTGCGGCTCGTTCCACGCGCTGCTGGAGAGCGGCGCCGATCCCGCCGCCGACGCGGGGCTCGCCGACCTGTGCGGGGCGATCGGCGAGGCGATCACCGGCCGCCGGGTGGTGTGGATCGCGGCCGCCGATCTCGCACACGTGGGCCCGCACTTCGGGGACCCCCGCCCCCTGGGGCCCGCCGACCTGAAGGCGCTCGCCGACCACGACGCCGCCCTGCTCGCGACCGTCACCGCCGGCGACGCCGCCGCCCTCAACCGCCTCCTCGCCGACGAGAACGACGAGCGCCGGGTGTGCGGCCTGCCGCCCATCTACACGATGCTGCGGCTCTGCGGGCGGGCCCGCGGCGAGGTCCGCGGCTACGAGCAGTGCCCCGCCGACAACGGCTCGCGCGTGTCGGTGGCGGCGGTGGTGCTGCGGGGCCGGTGAGGCTCGCCGACGCGCACGACGATTGTTGACGCCCCGCCGCTCGCTGCTCTAAGCTACGCGACAATCCCGGTGCGAGGCGGCAGCGCCCGCGCCAAGGTGCACGAGCGAGGTCCTCGATGCCGTTCCCGTGGTGCCACCCGACGATTCCGGAAGGCTACGCCCGGTCGTTCCCGCGCAAGCGCGAGGCGATGTACCTGACGGAGCTCGAGGAGCGGGCGGCCCTGCTGTGTCGCCTGCGCTACCCCAGGGCGACGGCGATCGCCCGCCTGCGGGCGAACCTGCGGTGGGACTTCGAGCTGCACCGCACCCCCAAGCTCATCGACCGCGTCGAGGCCATCGTGGACGCGGTCTACCAGCGTGGCGGCCGCGCCGGCGGCGCGCCCGAGCCGTGAGGCGGCGAGCAGGCGGCTCTGCCGTCGAGATGCACCACACTTTCCGACCGGAGGCGATCCGATGAGATGGTCAGCGTTGTTGCTCGGCGCGGTCTTCGTCCTGGGCTGCGGTCCCGGGTGGGAGCAGTACAACGCCAAGGTGGCGGAGCTGCAGAAGACCAAGAAGCAGATGGAGGAGAACCAGTCGAAGTGGGACAAGGACGCCGCGGGCCTCCAGAACGCCATCCGCGTCCTGAACGAGCACAACGAGCGCCTCAAGAAGCGCCTCAAGGACCTCGGCCAGGACGTCTCCAAGCTCGAGGCCGAGAAGGGCGCGATCGGCGAGGACCTCGAGAAGCACCGCAAGCAGCTCGATGAGCTGCGGCGGGCCCAGGCCCTGACCGAGGCGCGTCTCGCCCAGTTCCGCTCGCTCCTCCAGAAGTTCAAGGCGATGATCGACTCGGGCAAGCTCCAGGTGACCGTGCGCAACGGCAAGATGACGGTGAAGCTCCCCGAAGGGATCCTGTTCCCGTCGGGCAAGGCCGAGCTGAAGCCCGAGGGGCAGGCGGTCATCGAGCAGGTCACCGACATCCTCAAGGCGGTCCCGGGCCGCGCGTTCCAGGTCGCCGGCCACACCGACAACATCCCCATCGGCCGCGGCGGCCGGTACAAGTCGAACTGGGAGCTGTCGACCGCGCGCGCCCTGGCCGTGGTCAAGGTCATGATCGACCGCGGCATGGAGGCCAAGCGCGTGTCGGCCGCCGGCTACGCCGAGACCGACCCGGTCGAGACCAACGACACGGCCGAGGGCCGCGCCAAGAACCGGCGCACCGAGATCGTGCTCCTGCCCAGCCTCGAGGAGCTCCCCTCGCTCGACGACCTGCTGAAGTAGCTCGCCTCCACCCCGCGTTGCCCCGGGCGGCCAAGCGTCTCGAGCAGACGTCTCGGGTTGGGCGCCGGCCGCGCGTGCGCTATAGTAGTGGCGTGATCCTCGAGACCGCCTTCGAATCCGAGCGGACCTTCACTCAGCCCGAGTTCGCGCGCTGGATGGAGCTGCACGCCCGCGACCTTCAGCGGTACGAGC
>JACRCY010000002.1 GCA_016218785.1 Deltaproteobacteria bacterium | reverse complement strand
TCGGCTCGCTGTCAAAGCACCACAACCTCCGAACGAGCTATGGGCGAGTGCCGAGCGAAGCGTTGGCGTGATGCCGCGCATCGACTATCTCCGTCGGGGTGACGCCCACGGGGCGGTGCGAACGGTCACACCGCGCGGCGAGCATGCCTCGCCAGGAAGGCCATCGGTAAGCCGTGTGCCGGAAATCGGCACGCACGGTTTGAAAGGGGGTCCTGCCCTTTCACCGATGCAACACAACGTGTGAAAGGGCAGGATCTACCAATGAGCGTCTTCGTGCACCCGACCGCCGTGGTCGACCCGGGCGCGGCGATCGGCGACGGCACCAGGGTCTGGCACTTCAGCCACGTCATGGCGCGCGCGCGCCTGGGGCGGAAGTGCGTGGTCGGCCAGAACGTCTACGTGGGCAACGTCTCGGTCGGCGACGGCGTCAAGCTCCAGAACAACGTCTCGCTCTACGACGGGGTGACGCTCGAGGACCAGGTCTTCTGCGGCCCGAGCTGCGTCTTCACCAACGTGATCAACCCGCGCGCCGCCATCGAGCGCAAGGACGAGTACCGGCCGACCCTGGTCCGGCGCGGCGCCACCATCGGTGCCAACGCCACCGTGCTGTGCGGCGCCACCGTCGGCGAGTATGCGATGGTGGGCGCGGGCGCCGTGGTCCGCGGCGACGTGCTCCCCTACGCGCTGGTGGTCGGCGTCCCGGCGCGCCGCGTGGGCTGGGTGTGCCGCTGCGGCGTCACGCTGCCCGCCACCCTGGAGTGCCGGGTCTGCGGCGATCGCTACCGCGCCACCGGCGCGACGATCACGCCCGCGTAGCACGGGCGAGAGACGGAGAGAACCATGACGAAGAGCGTGCAGGCCAACGGGGCAGCGCGGCTGCCCGTCGCGGGGCTGCTGGTCCTGGCGGCCCTCGCGTTCGGTTGTGGCAGTGGCGGCGGCGACCACGCGAGCGACGGCGGCACCTGCCCCACCGGCCAGACGCTGTGCGCGGGCGTCTGCACCAACACCCGGCTCGACCCCCAGCACTGCGGCACCTGCGCCTCCGCCTGCGCCACGGGCGAGCTGTGCTCGAGCGGCACCTGCGTCGCCACGTGCCCCGCCGGGCTCACCAGCTGCGGCGGCGGGTGCACCAACACCACGTACGACCCGCAGCACTGCGGCAACTGCACCACCGCGTGCGCGGCGGGGGAGGTGTGCTGGAGCGGCGCCTGCGTCGTGTCGTGCCCCGCCGGGTTCACCGACTGCGACGGCGCCTGCACCGACACGCTCCGCGACCCGCAGCACTGCGGCTCCTGCACCTACCCCTGCAACAGCGGCGAGAGCTGCGTCGTCGGCGCCTGCATGCTCATCTGCCCGCCGGGGCAGACGAACTGCAGCGGGACCTGCACCAACACCGCCATCGATCCCAGGCACTGCGGCTCCTGCCCCAACGCCTGCGACGACGGCGAGATCTGCGTGGCCGGTGCCTGCGCCAGCTTCTGCGCTGCCGGCACCACCTGGTGCGACGGCGCCTGCGCCGATCTCACCCGCGACCAGGACCACTGCGGCGCCTGCGGCACGGCGTGCACCGGCACGCTGACGTGCTCCGCCAGCCGCTGCAGCGCGCCGCGGGGCGGCGGCATGGTCGACTCCTGGGGCGAGCTGTGGGACAGCTTCCAACGACCGGCCGCCACCTGGGCCGACGCCGGAGGCGCCTGCGCGGCCGCGGGTGGCCGGCTCCCCTTCGCGACCGAGCTCTACCGGGTCAACGCGACCAGCGGCACCGGCGAGCTGTCCGACACGTCGGCCACGGCGCCGCTGTGGACGCAGATCCCGTGGGACTCGACCACGCCCGCGGCCGCGGCGGTGCGGTTGTCGGACGGCACCATCAGCGCCCCGGCGGTGACCGCGCTCGTCGCCTACCGCTGCGTCTGGCCCGATGCGACCGACGCCTTCTTCGGCGCGAACGCCTGTCACGGCCCGCCCGGGGCCACCTGTGCCCTCGCCGCCGGGCGGCCCGGCCACAACTTCGACGCGTGGGAGCGGCCCGCCGTCACCTACCTCGCGGCCTCGGTCGAGTGCGGCCTGCTCCACGCGCGCGTGCCGCTGCCGATCGAGTTCGTCGAGGCCATTACCGGCTCGCCCGCGCTCGCGAACGGCAAGAACAACTACCTCTGGACCTCCGACCAGGGCCGCAACGACACGGTCCAGGTGGTGCGGTGGACCGACTCCGAGCCGCTCACCTACACGGACATCGCGCCGTACGTCACCTGGGGAGCCAAGGGGACCGCGTATCGCTTCCGCTGCACCGGCGCCGGCCTCGACACCGGCACCCACCCGGCCACCATCACCGACGAGTTCGTGGCCCTCTCGACGCGCGTCAAGGGGGAGTCGTCCGACCGCACCGCGAGCACGCTGCACGAGGCGGCCACGACCTGCTTCGACGCCGGCGGCCACCTGCCCCTGGCGCGCGAGCTGGTCGAGCTCGTGGAGGCCGGCCTGCCGGCCGGCTCGGGCCAGCCGGTCTGGACCGCCGACGCCAGCAGCTACCAGAACCAGGAGTACCTCCTGTGGACCGGGACCAAGTCGACCTTCGCCGGGGTCTACTCGGCGGAGGCCAACTGGTCAAGCCGGGGCGCCACCACGCGCGCCTCGCGCTGCGTCTACCTGCCGGTGGACGCGGCCTATGCGGCGCCGGCGGCCTGCAACGGCGGCTGCTTCAATGTCACGAAGGGGCCGATCACGATGTGGTCCGACACCTTCGACCGCGTGCCCGCTACCTACCTGGACGCGGTGAAGGCCTGCGTGGCCGCAGGCGGGCACCTCGCCGGCAGCCGCGACCTGCTCGAGCTGGTGCGGGCCAGCCTGCCCAACGGCTCGAACGCGTACCTGTGGACCAGCGACGCGGCCGGCGGCGAGGTGGGCGCCCCGCCACCGCCGGGCGACCCGGCCTACAACCTCATGCTGCGCTGGAGCGGGACCAACCCGGCGTTCGACGGCACGGCCGGCGGCGTCCCCGCCTACGCCCAGCACGGCGTCAGGAACGCGACCCCTGTCGCGCCGACCGCACCCTACCGCTGCGTCTGGTCGAACGAGTACCGCTAGGTTCGGGGGGCGGGCAGGCTCGCCGCCCCGCGGTGCCCCCGGCTACTCGGCCGGCGGCCGCCGGAGCCGCAGGAGCTGGCCGGCCACGGCGAACGGGTTGAAGCCGAGCAGCGCGAAGGGGCCCTTCTCGGCGGCTTCTCGGGCCACGTCCTTGGCTATCTTCATGACGTTGTCCGGGACGAACCGCGAGAGCAGGCCGAAGCCCACCTTGGCCACCTGCGCGCCCGCGTCGGCGGCCACCATGCCCATCAGCCACGGCGGCGCCGGGTCGAGGATCACGCTCTTCTGCGCCATCTCGCGCGACACCGAGGAGGCGCCGGTGGCGATGCGCTGCCAGGCGGCGAGCTCGAGGAAGGCGCCGATGTGGGGCTTGGCGCAGCGCCGCTCCACCGACTGGAGCAGCCGCGGGTAGTCGCGGTGCCAGTCGCGCCCCTAGCCGCCGAGCGCGAGGTGCGTGGTGATCTCGGTGATGTCGCCGCGGCGCTTCGCCGCGATGAGCGAGGCGTGGATCTCGCCGCGCTCGAACACGTAGACGACCACGCTGCGCTCGTCGGGGTAGAGCAGATCGAAGGTGCGCTGCACGGCCTCGTACGACGGCACCGGCACCCCTCCGAGCACCCGGGGGGAGAGGTAGATCCCGTTGCCCGCGTGGGCCTGTAGCACCCGCGCCACGTGGAGGGCCTGCGCCACGCCGTCCTCCTCGAGGCGCACGCGCTCCTCGATCTCGCGGAGCGCGGTCCGGGCCGTGGCGAGCTCGACGGCGAGTAGGAAGGCGCCGCCGTTCTCCTGCCGCGCCCGCTCCATGGCGCCCGGACCGTACCAGCGGACGTCGGCGAGCGGCACGCGGCCGCGGTCGGCCCGCACCGCCTTGATCGGCTTCCCCCGCTCGAGGATCACGACCAGCGGCAGCGCCTTGCCGCCGCCGGCGCGGTAGGCCTGGTACTCGGGCTCGAGCAGCCGCCGCAGGTTGACGTAGTGCCGCGCGTCGATGTCGTGGACGTTCACGTCGCGGCTAAACACGGGGCACCTCCCCGGCGGCTGCGGCCTCGACCGCGAACATGCGCACGCCGTACGCGGGCAGCGTGACCGCCACCTCCCCCTCCCCCGCGACGGCGAGTACCTCGTCGCCGAGCAGGTCGCGGAGGCGGGTGCCGGCCGCGAGCGGCACGTGCGCCGTGAGGGGCTGAGGCGACCGGGTGCCCACGAAGAGGACCCGGGCCGCGCCCGCGCCCCCTTCGAAGAGGGTGGTGTCGACCTCGGGCTCGCGCGCCGCGAACGGGCGCTCGAGGCCGAGGGACGCGAAGGCGGCGCCGAGCGCGTCGGGATCGGCCAGGAGCGCAGGCGTGAGGAAGGGCTCGCCGGGGAGCCCCGCGCTGGCTGGCAGGAGGCGCTCGTCGAGGCTCGGGCGGCGCGGCCCCCACAGCAGCGGGACGCCCGCCTCGGCGGCATAGCCGAGCTCCTGCAGGACGTCGCGATCGATGAGGTCGAAGGTGGGGCACACCAGCACGTGGCAGTGCGCCAGCTTCACCGGGTCGGCGGCCCCGTCGACGATGACGTAGGGGAGATGCGCGCGGTCGAGGGCGCGGGTCACGGCGCGCGTTGCCTGCGCCTGTTCAATCTGCACCGGCCCCTGCAGGCCGAAGTCGTCTTCGCGGCAGGTCTCCGCCGCGCCCAGGTTGACCATCTCGAGCACCATGGGCGGGCCGGCGTCCAGCACCTGCGTGGCGGTGGCGAGGCGGCGGTAGACCGGCGGCACCACCACGCCGATCACGGTGCGCCGGCCCAGCTCGAAGAGCTTCGTCTCCCGGAGCGCCGCCCCGAGCCGCTTCAAGAACGGCCCCAGCGGCTCGCGCAGGCTCCCGTCGCTGCCGAGGGGCGCACCGTACCAGCGCTCCCGCTCGACCGCCATGTAGACGTTGGCGCCGCGCAGGCCGTGCATGAGCACGGCGAGGATCACCTGGGCCTGCTCCTCGGGCCGGACCGCCAGGCCGTAGAGCATGGCGCCGGCGCCGAGCTCGGGCGCGTAGGGGAGCGCGGCCGTGCCGCACAGGTAGAGCACCCGATCGCGGATCCGCTCGTAGTCGCGGGCCACGTTGTGGAAATCCACGCCGCACAGGTCGAGCACCCGCTCGATCTCGGGCAGGCCGGCGGCCGCCGGATCCTGCGGCGGCAGGTTGTGAAAGAGCGGCACCGCGCCCAGGCCCTCGTCGTGGAGCACGGCCGCGAGGTTGCCGAGCGCCCGCGCCGCGTAGCGCTCCTTGTAGGCCACCCAGTCGAGGTAGGGCACCAGCTCGGCGGCGGCCTTCGCGCCGAACTCGCGCGGCGGCAGGGCCGTGGCGAAGTCGACCTCCTGCCGCCACGCCTCCCGCAGCGCCTCCACGACGTGGTAGCGCTCCTGCAGAAACGTGCGGAACCCGGCCACGGCGTCGGGGTGGTAGTCGAGGTCGTAGGGCCCCCCGCGGAAGAAGAGCGCGCACTCGTTGTCGACCTGCACCGCCACCACCGGCCCCGCGGGGTGGAGGTGCGGCCGCACCACCCGGGCCGCGGCGCGCAGCCACCCGGCCGCTTCCTCGAGGAACCGCGTGCTCGCGTAGGAGGGGACCGGGAACGCGCGTGGCGGGAGCGGCAGGAACGCGGGCGTGCCGCGGGCCGTGATCGCCTGCATCGCGGGATCCGCCACGATGCGCTCCGGGTAGCCGAGGAAGGTCAGCTCGGCGTTGATGTGGGGACCGGGCCGGACGATCACCTTGAGGCCGGCGCCCTGCGCCGCGCCGAGGAACGCGCCGAGATCGAGCTGCGGATCGTGCTCGCCGAAATCGAACTCCCGAGGCCCAACCTCGTGAACGCCCCAGGGCACGTAGGTCTCGACCGCCCCGAACCCGAGGTCGCGCACGCCCGCGAGCGCCGCGTCCCAGCGGTCCCGCCGGACCCGCCAGTAGTGCAACGCGCCGCTCCAGAGCGGCAGCCGCTCGCCGTTGCAGAGGTCGAGCCCGCTGCGGCACAGTCGCACGGTGGGTGCACTCATCGTCGTCTCGGGCATTTGAGAGAGGTTAGGCCGCAGCCTCGTCACCGTCAAGTTACCCGTGGTTAGTTGATGTAGGACTATGGGTTACATGTGGGCCGGTTCTCCGACCCAGGTTCGTTGACTTGGGCCTTGACACCCGAACGCGGACTGAGCATTCTAATGGTCGTACCCATACGTAAGGGTAAGGGTTTGGATTGGACCCGCTGCGGTCAGGGTGAGAGGCGAAATGCGCGACGGCACGAAGCTCCGGGTTGGGGATGTCGCCAGGATGACGGGCAAGACCGTCCGCGCGATCCACCTCTACGAGGAGCTCGGCCTGCTCCGGCCCATCGCGCGGTCCCCGGGGGGATACCGCCTGTTCGCGCCCGACGCGGTCGAGCGCGTGGCCTGGATCGGCAAGCTGCAGGCCATGGGCTTCTCGCTCGCCGAGGTGCAGGAGTTTGCCCGGAGCCTGGAGCGGTCACAGACCGCGCCGCTCGCCATGCTCAAGGTCCGCGGCATGTTCGAGCAGAAGCTCAAGGACACGCGCTCGCAGCTCGCGCGGCTGCGCACGCTGGAGAGCGACCTCGAGCAGGGGCTCGCCTACCTCGAGGGGTGCCACTGGTGCGATCCGGCGGAGCTGCCGGAGAACTGCACCGACTGCGCCAAGCACCACGAGGTGCCGCCGCCCCTCATCGTCACCGGCATGCATCGCACGTGAGGCAGTGATGACCGTCAAGCTCCCCATCTACCTGGACAACCACGCCACCACACCCCTCGATCCGCGGGTGCTGGAGGTGATGCTGCCGTACTTCACGCAGGAGTTCGGCAACGCGGCCTCGCGCAACCACGTCTTCGGCTGGCACGCCGAGGAGGCGGTGGAGCAGGCGCGCGCGCAGATCGGCACGATCATCGGCGCGAGCGGCAAGGAGATCGTCTTCACCTCGGGCGCCACCGAGAGCGACAATCTCGCCATCAAGGGCGCGGCCGAGTTCCACCACGAGCGCGGCAACCACATCGTCACGTGCCAGACCGAGCACAAGGCAGTGCTCGACTCGTGCAAGCGCCTCGAGAAGCAGGGGTTCGAGGTCACCTACCTGCCGGTGGAGAAGGACGGGCGCGTCGACCCCGAGCGCCTGCGCGCCGCGATGACCGCGCGGACCATCCTGGTCTCGCTCATGCTGGCCAACAACGAGATCGGGGTGGTCCACCCGGTCGTCGCCATCGGCAAGGTGGTCAAGGAGCAGGGCGCGCTGTTCCACATCGACGCGGTCCAGGGCGTGGGCAAGGTCCCCTTCAACGTCGACGAGGCGCGGGCCGATCTGGTGTCGCTCTCGGCGCACAAGATGTACGGGCCCAAGGGGATCGGCGCGCTCTACGTGCGCCGCAAGCCGCGGGTGCGGATCGCGCCCCTCATCGACGGCGGGGGCCACGAGCGCGGCCTGCGCTCGGGCACGCTCAACGTCCCCGGCATCGTCGGCTTCGGCGCGGCCTGCGCGCTCGCGCAGGAGGAGATGGCGGCCGAGGCGCTGCGCCTGGGGAGCTTGCGCGAGCGGCTGCGGCGCCACCTGCAGGAGCACCTGCCCGAGACCTACGTGAACGGCTCGCTCGAGCACCGGCTGCCCGGCAACCTCAACCTCAGCTTCGCCTACGTCGAGGGCGAGGCCATGATGATGGCGCTCAAGGACGTGGCGGTCTCGTCCGGCTCGGCCTGCACCTCGGCCAGCCTCGCGCCCTCGTCGGTGCACCGGTCCCTGCGCATCGGCGAGGAGCTGGCGCACACGTCGATCCGCTTCGGCCTCGGCCGCTTCAACACCGAGGAGGAGATCGACTACGGGGCGGCGCTGGTGGTCGACAAGGTCCGCAAGCTGCGCGAGCTGTCACCGCTATGGGAGATGGCGCAGCAGGGGGTGGACCTCAAGAAGATCGAGTGGTCCCACCCCTAGCGGGCGGGAGCCGCGGAGGAGCCATGCCGTACAGCGACAAGGTGATTGACCACTACGAGAACCCGCGCAACGTCGGCACGCTCGACCCCGAGGATCCCCAGGTGGGCACGGGCATGGTGGGCGCGCCGGCCTGCGGCGACGTCATGAAGCTGCAGCTGAAGATCGGCGCGGACGGCGTCATCGAGGACGCCAAGTTCAAGACCTTCGGCTGCGGCAGCGCCATCGCCTCCTCGTCCCTGGTCACCGAGTGGGTCAAGGGGATGTCCATCGAGAAGGCGCTGGAGGTCAAGAACAGCGCGATCGCCGAGGAGCTGAGCCTCCCGCCGGTGAAGATCCACTGCTCGGTGCTGGCCGAGGACGCCATCAAGGCGGCCATCGCCGACTACCGCGCCAAGCAGCAGAGGCAGGGCGCCGGTGGCGGCGGGCACGGCGGCAACGGCACCGCGGGCGGCAAGTAGCGCCGGCCCCGGCTAGAGCGAGGAGCGACGACATGCCCATCACCGTGACCGAAAAGGCGCTCGGCAAGATCAAGGAGCTGGTCCAGAAGCGCGGCCCCCAGACCAAGGGGCTGCGCGTCGGCGTCAAGGGCGGCGGCTGCACCGGTTTCCAGTACCTGTTCGAGTTCTCCGACGACGATCCGGCGCAGCACGACCGGGTCTTCGACCTCGACGGCATCCGGATCTACTGCGACCCCAAGAGCTACCTGTTCCTCAACGGCACCGAGCTCGACTACGTCGAGACGCTGATGGAGTCCGGGTTCAAGTTCCAGAACCCGAACGTGAAGAGCACCTGCGGGTGCGGCTCCTCGGTGGCCTTCTAGCGCCCCGCCGCGTTCACCCGCCCACGCCCATGACCTGCTGGAAGTGCCAGGCCGCCGCGGCCCTCCCCGCCTGCCCCACCTGCGGGGCGCTGCAACCATTGCCGGCGGGCGGGGATCACTTCGCGGTCCTGGGCCTCCCGCGGCGCCACGACCTGCAGCGCACCGTCGTCGAGGAGCGGCAGCGCGAGCTCTCGCGGCTGGTGCACCCCGACCGCTTCGCCACCGCCTCCGCCACCGAGCGGCGCCACAGTCTCCTCTGGGCCACCGCCGTCAACGACGCCGCCAAGGCGCTGCGCGATCCGGTCCGCCGCGCCGAGTACCTCCTGCAGCTCAAGGGGCTCGACGTCGGTGACCAGCAGGGTGGCCGGCAGCAGGTCGACCCCGCCTTCCTCATGGAGATGCTGGAGCTGCGCGAGGAGCTGCACGCCGCCCGCGGGCGCCGCGACGACGCGCGGGTGACGGCCATGGGCGCGGCCATGGAGCGCCGACGCGCGGCCCTGCTCGCGGAGATCGCGGCCGGGTTCGGGCGCCTGGGCGAGGGGAACGATCCCGACGCGGTGCGGGCGCTCGGCCAGAAGCTGGCGGTGATGCGGTACGTCGCCCGGTTCCTCGACGAGATCGCCGCCTACGAGGAGACGCGGTATCAAGCGGGCGGGTGAGGTGACGCGATGAGCCTCTTGCAGATCAGCGAGCCGGGTCAGGCGCGGGTCAAGGAGAAGTGCGGTGGCCGGGCCGTCGGCATCGACCTCGGCACCACCAACAGCCTGGTGGCGCACGTGCAGGAGGCCGCGCCGCGGGTGCTGCCCGACCCGGCGGGCCGGTCGCTCCTGCCGTCGGTGGTCCACTACGCGGCCGACGGCCGCGTGGTGGTCGGCGCGGAGGCCATGGCGCTCGCGCCGCGCTTCCCGCGCGACACCGTCGCCTCGGCGAAGCGCTTCATGGGCCGGGCCCCAGAGGACTCGGCCGCGATCCGCGCGCTCACCCCCTACGAGCTCGTCGCCGAGACCGGTCCCGTGGTCCGCTTCCGCGTGGCGGGCGGCCGCGGGGTCACACCGGTCGAGGTCTCGGCCGAGATCCTGCGGACGCTCCGCGCCCGCGCCGAAGCCGCGCTCGGCGGCGATCTCGACGGCGCGGTGATCACGGTGCCGGCCTACTTCGACGACGCCCAGCGCCAGGCCACCAAGGACGCCGGCCGGCTGGCGGGCCTCGAGGTCCTGCGCCTGCTCAGCGAGCCGACCGCGGCCGCGCTCGCCTACGGGCTCGACAAGCGGAGCGAGGGGACGTTTGCGGTCTTCGACCTGGGCGGCGGCACCTTCGACATCTCCGTCCTCCGGCTCACGGCTGGCGTCTTCGAGGTGCAGGCGATCGGGGGCGACTCGGCCCTCGGCGGCGACGACTTCGACCGCGCCCTCGCCGCCCGCTTCCTCGCGGAGCTGGGCCTCGCCGGGAGCCGCTCCGAGGGGCAGCTGCGCCGGGTGCTCGACGAGGCACGCGCCGCGCGCGAGCGGCTCACCGCCGCCGCGGCCACCACCGTGCGCGTCGCCCGCGACGACGGCTCGCCTTGGGAGCGCCCGCTCGGCCGCGACGAGCTGGAGGCGCTCATCCGGCCCATCGTCGCGCGCACCGGGCCGCCGTGCCGCCGCGCCCTCAAGGACGCGGGGCTCGCCCCCACCGACCTCGACGGCGTGATCCTGGTAGGCGGCGCCACCCGCACGCCCGCGGTGCGCGCCTTCGTCCGGGAGCTGTTCGGCCGGGAGCCGCTCGCCGACATCGACCCCGACCTGGTGGTCGCGCTCGGAGCCGCGGTCCAGGCCGACCTCCTCGCCGGCGCCGGCCCGCGCGCCGACGTGCTCCTGCTCGACGTCATCCCGCTCTCCCTGGGCCTGGAGACCATGGGGGGCGTGGTGGAGAAGCTCATCCCGCGCAACTCCACCATCCCGTGTGGCGCGAAGCAGACCTTCACCACCTTCGCCGACAAGCAGACCGGCTTCGACCTGCACGTGGTGCAGGGGGAGCGCGAGCTGGTCGCGGAGTGCCGCAGCCTCGCGCGCTTCAAGCTGGGCGGCCTGCCGCCGCTGCCGGCGGGCATGGCGCGCGCCGAGATCACCTTCCTCGTGGACGCCGACGGCATCCTGCGCGTGTCGGCGCGCGAGGAGCTGTCGGGGCAGGAGGCCGCCATCGAGGTCAAGCCGACCTACGGCCTCACCGACGCGGAGATCGAGCGCATGCTGCTCGACTCCTTCGAGCACGCCGAGGCGGACGTCAGGGCGCGGCTCCTCATCGGCGAGCGGATCGAGGCCGACCGCATCCTCCAGGCGACGCGGCAGGCGCTGGCGGTGGACGCGGCGCTGCTCGCGCCGGGCGAGCGCGACCGCATCGAGTCGGCCATGGCCGCGCTGCTCAAGGCGCGCGCGGGCGAGGATCACACCGCCATCCACGAGGCCGTTCAGGCGCTCGATCAGGCGGGCCGCGAGTTCGCGGGCCGGCGCATGAACCGGAGCGTGGCGGCGGCCATGACCGGCCGCTCGATCGACGAACTCGAGGGGAAGGGGTAGCGGGGCGGCATGCCGCGAGTGACCTTCCTGCCCGAAGGGCTCGTGATCGACGTGCCGCGCGGCACGACGCTCCTCGAGGCCGGCCAGCGCGCGCACGCCCAGCTGGGGCACGCGTGCGGCGGCAAGTGCGCCTGCTCGACGTGCCACGTCTACGTGCGCGCGGGCGGGGAGTCGCTCAGCGAGTCCAGGG
>JACRCY010000466.1 GCA_016218785.1 Deltaproteobacteria bacterium | reverse complement strand
CCGGTCCTTGAGCACCTTGGCCTCGGCGGCCACGGCCTCGAGGTCGAGCGGGTGGAGCTCCGCGCCCTGGTAGTCGAGGCGCCCCGGCACGGGCCGCCGCAGCCGCCGCGGGACCAGGGGGACCACGTTGGGGTAGCGGTTGTTGTACTGCTCCTCGCGCACCCCGCGCCGCATCTCGAGCGCGTCGCGGACGCCCCGGGTGGTGATGAGCCCGGTCTTCGCCCCGCCGCGCGTCAGCACGGCGTTGGTCGTCACCGTGGTGCCGTGCACGATGGTGCCGACCTGGGCGACCAGCTCGCTCACCGTGACGCCGCGCGACTCGGCGATGGCCTTGAGGCCGTCGAGGACTCCCACCGAGGGATCGCGCGGCGTGGACAGGACCTTGAACGACTCGGCCCCGCCCTGCGGCGACCACAGGAACAGGTCGGTGAAGGTGCCGCCGACGTCGATGCCGATGGTGTAGGTGTGTGCCATGTCCTTCGTCCCCGGCCGCGCGCCCGCGACGCCGCGAGGTCCCTACTAGACCAGGGATGCGCGGCCGGTGCAAGGGATCGCCGCCGGCGGCTCACGGAAGGCGGCGAGAGGGTCGAGACACGCGGAGCGGCGTTGGCGTACAATCGGAACTGGGGCGTAGGGCCGTAGCGTACGACTCGGCGACGGGCGCGAGAGGTAGTTGGTCTTGCCGACGGCCTGCGGCACGGTCCCCCCTCGAGGCTACTCGCGGATCGAGACCAGGAGGCGCACGGATGGCGAGGACAGTGAGTGTGCTGGCCCTGCTGGTGCTGTGCGCCGCCGCGACAGAGCGCTGTTCATCGCCGACGTCCTGCACGGTCGAGAGCGAGGCGGCCTTCTGCTCGCGGCTCGGCGCGGATTGCGGCACGGTGACCGCCCCGGACAACTGCGGCAGGACCCGGATGGTCGAGTCCTGCGGAGCCTGCACCTCGCCCCAGGCCTGCGGCGCCGGCGGCACGCCGAACGTCTGCGGCGACGGGTGTACGCCCGAAGACGACCCGACGTTCTGCACCCGGCTCGGCGCGGACTGCGGCACGGTGACCGCGCCGGACAACTGCGGCGCAACCCGAACGGTCGAGTCCTGCGGTACCTGCCCCTCCCCCCAAACCTGCGGCGGCGGGGGCACGCCGAGCATGTGCGGCGCCCTTCCCCCCGGCGAATTGTGCTCCGTGGATGGTTGGTGTTGGGAGAACCCGCTACCCCAGGGTAGCCCGCTCAGGGCCGCCTGGGGGACGGGGCCGAGCAACGTCTGGGCGATCGGCGCGGCCGGCACGATCCTGCACTGGAACGGCGCGGCCTGGTCAAAGGTGGCGAGCGGGATGATGAGCTCGCTCAACGGCGTGTGGGGGAGCGGATCGAACGACGTTTGGGCAGTCGGCGACAACGGAAGCGTCGGGCGGTGGAGCGGCTCGTCTTGGTCGAGTTGGTCGAGCGGAACGGCCGACCGGCTCTTGGGCGTCTGGGGCACCGGAGCGAGCGATATCTGGGCGGTCGGCGAGCACGGCACGATGCTGCGGTGGGACGGCTGGGCGTGGTCGAGCGTGTCGAGCGGGACGACCAACGCGCTCTTCGGCGTCTGGGGCACCGGGCCGAGCGACGTCTGGGCGGTCGGGTTCGGGGGCACGATCATGCACTGGAACGGGTCGGCATGGACCAGCACCCCCAGCGGGACCACGGTGTACCTGTGGGGAGTGGGCGGGACCGGGCCGAGCGACGCCTGGGCGGTCGGCGACGGCGGCACGATCCTCCGCTGGAACGGGTCGGCCTGGGCGAGCACGACGAGCGGAACGCCCAACTCCCTCATGAGTGTATGGGGGACCGGGCCGAGCGACATCTGGGCGGTCGGCGACGGCGGCAGGATCCTCCACTGGAACGGCTCGTCCTGGGCAATCGTGTGGGGCGCGTCCTTCACATTCCGCGGCGTCTGGGGGACCGGGCCGAGCGATGTCTGGGTGGTCGGCGAGTACGGCGGGATCATGCACTGGGACGGCTGGATCTTGTCGGGCGAGGACGGCGGCACCTCGAACCACCTCGTGGGCGTCTGGGGGAGCGGGCCGAGCGACGTGTGGGCGGTCGGCGACGGCGGCACGATCCTCCGCCGAAACGGATCGGCCTGGTCGCGCGTCGACAGCGGAACCTCAAACGACCTCAAGGACATCTGGGGGAGCGGGCCGAACGAGATCCGGGCAGTCGGAGCGGGGGGTACGATCCTCTGCCGGCGTTGAGGTGGAGCGCCGTCTCTTTCGTGAGGGTCTGACGCTTCAGGCGAAGCTGGGACGACGGGGACCCCGGCCGCCCTGCTGCTACTACGCGATGAAGAACCGGCGGAGGCAGCAGGAGCCGCCGTCGGGCAGGGCCTCCTGCGTCTCCACGCGCACCTGCGTCCCCAGCGCCTGGTTCACGTCCTTGACGATGGTCTGGAACCAGACGTCGCAGCCGGGGCGATCCTCGGCGAGGAGCCCGGTCCGCTGGTGCCAGTGGAACCAGGGGCAGTCGGCGTGGCGCACGAACGCCTCGTCCTTGCCCTCGGTGACCTCGAGGGTGGCCGCCTCGCCCATGCACTGGCTGCTCCAGACGATGCTCGAGGCGACCTGGGGCGCCAGCGGCTTCGTCTTGTCCAGGCGCTTGAGGTACGCCTTGGCCGTGTCGTGGCCCGACAGCTCCCACATCCGGTCCACGATCTTCGCCAGGTCGGCGCCCGGGCACGTCTGCCGGACCGCCTCGTGCCACGCGAAGTGCTGCGCGCGCGCGATCTCGCACAGCACCGCGAACTTCTTCTCCACCGGTAGATCCATCGGTCGATTCCTCGGCAAGGTGGGGCCTCACTCTAGCATGGCGCGGGCGCCCCGGACCGCGCATTTGCTCGGTCACGTCGCCGCCGCTACAATGAAGCAGGGAGCAGGGACGTGGCGAAGAGCGGCGCCGTGGCGACCAGCAAGGACCGGGCTCACTTCGCGGCCATCGGCGCAGCCGAAGCCGAGTCGGAGGAAGGGCGGATCGCGCGGGCGGCCGCCGCGACGCCGGCCGAGCGGCTGCGCCGCGGTGCGGAGCTCTCCGCCGAGGCTGCCTTCTCCCCTGCGCACCTCGCCGCGGCGGACGCGGACGCCGACAGCCAGATGGAGCTCGCCCGCCGGCGCCTCGCCCTGGGGCTCGGACGGACTCCCCGGTGAGGCTGGCCGACGTCGTGCATGCCGTCCTGTTGGCCGTGGGGCCCGGCCGGGTGGCCCTGATCGGCGCGGTCGCGCGCAACGCGTGGGCGCCTCCCCGGGCCACGACCGACCTCGACCTGACGCTTGCGGCCGCGGCAGACTGCCTGCACGCCGCCGAGGCGGCCTTGGCCAGGCTCGGGTACCGTTGTGTCCGTCGCCAGCAGGCCGAGCCGTCCGACGCCCTGCCCGACCTGCTGATCTTCCGCGCCGACGACCCGGAGCTTCGCCAGGTCGACCTCCTTGTCGCCAAGACCGCCTTCGAGGAGCAGGTGCTCGCCCGCGCCGTGTCGGTGCAACTCGGCGCCGGCAGCGTGCCGGTCGCCTCCCCCGAGGACGTGGTCGTCTACCAGCCCATCGCCGACCGCCCCCGGGACCGCGACGATGTGCGCGCGGTCCTCAAGACCCAGCTGCGCGCCGGTCGGTCGATCGACTGGCGCTATCTGGAGTGCTGGACGCAGTTCTGGGCGATCACTGATCGGCTGGCGGCGCTCCGCGCCGAGCTGGGTGCTTGACGGCCCGCGGCCCCAGGTCCGTTCATCGACTGACAGCGCGGTACGCCGGGTGCGCAGGCTGGTAGTGGCGCTCCGGCAGCTTGAAGCGCACCGCGCCCACCGGGCACACGTCGTTGCAGATGCCGCACTCGTCGCACAGGTCGGTGATGATGACCGCGACCTCCTTCACCACCCCCATGACCTGGGGCGGGCACTTGAGCACGCAGATGCCGCAGCCGTCACAGCGGAACGCGTCGATGGTGGGGACCATGGCTAGTCTCCTTCAACTCGTCGCGGAGCCCCGATAGGTCTCCGCTCCTCGTCACAGCCTCATGCCCAGCTTGTAGCCGTCGAAGATGGCGCTCGAGCCACGGCGCGGCGTGATGGCGTCGCCGACGGAGTAGATCTTCTTCTTGGCGTGCGCCAGGTCGGTGTTGGCCTTCATGGTGGCGACCACGACGGTGTCGGCCTCGACGAGCTTCTCCCCCCCGGGGCCTCTGACCAGCACGCCGCGGTCGGTGATCTCCTGCACGTCGCAGTCCATGACCAGGACGGCGCTCTCGTCCTTCAGCTTCTTCATGTAGCGCCAGATGTAGGACGGGTTCACGTCCTGGCCCGGCTTCTTCTCCTTGCCGACCAGCGCTACCCGGTGGCCGCCCCGGCCGAGCAGCAAGAGAGCCGTGGCGATGGCCGCGCCCGAGTCGCCGAGGATCGCGACCTGCTTCCCGACCTTGACCTTCTCCTCGAACACGTCGAGGCAGGAGACCACGTGCGGCAGGTCGGCGCCCTTGACGTCGATCTGCGGCGAGGCGCCGGTGGCCACGATGACGACGTCGGCCGCGGCCTTCTTGACCTCCTCCTTGGTCACGGTGCGGTTGAGCTCGAACCTGGCGCCGTGCTTCTTGCACTGGTGCTCGAGGTAGCTCACCAGCCGCATGAACTCCTTGTCCCCCCACGGGCCGTGGGCGGCGGCAGCGAGCTGCCCGCCCACGTGGTCGGCCTTGTCGGTGATGGTGACGTCGTGCCCCTTCTCGGCGGCGATGGCGCCCGCCTGCATGCCGGCGATCCCGGCGCCGATGATCCAGACCTTCTTGGGGGCCTTGCTCTTGGCGAACCCGTAGTAGCCCCAGTCGGGCTCCCCCTCGTGGCCGATGGACGGCCGCACGAAGCAGTTGACCTCGGCGTCGCGGAAGAGGCGCGCCAGGCAGATGTTGCACGCCATGCAGGGGATGATCTCCTCCTCGCGCCCCTCCAAGACCTTGTTGGGCAGCGCCGGGTCGGCCATCATCGGCCGGCACATCTCCCAGATGTCGAGCTTGCCGGCGGCGATCGCGTCCTCGGCGATCTGCGGCAGGAACAGGCGGTAGGCCATCGCCACCGGGATCTTGAGGTTCTGCTTCATCCGGTGGGAGATGTGCAGCCAGCTCCCCATGGGGATGTCGCGGCTGATGACCGAGACCGCCGACTCCTGCCAGCCGATGGTGACGGAGAGGCAGTCGATGCCGGCCCTCTCGGCGATCGTGATCGACGCGAGCGACTCCTCGGGCGTGTTGCCGCCGCGGTCGTCGAGCAGCTCCTCGCCGCACAGGCGGATGATGACCGGGTAGTCGGGGCCCACCTGCCTGCGGATCCCCTCGACGATCTTGCGCATGAAGGTGGCGCGCCCGGCGATGTCGCCGCCGTACTCGTCGGTCCGCCGGTTGGTGTACTTGGAGATGAAGTTCGAGATCAGGTAGCCGACGATGCCGGAGACCTCGACGCCGTCGTAGCCCGCCTCCTGGCAGCGGCGCGCGCCGTCGATGTGCTCCTGGATGCACTGCTCGATCTCGGCCACGCTCATCTCGCGCGGCTCGCGGAAGCGCGGGATCTTCTGCTTCACCACCGACGGGCCGACGGTGTAGTCGAGCTCGACCCCGCCCACGCGGCCGCAGTGCATGAGCTGGAGGATCGACCTGGCGTCGTACCTGTGGATCACGTCGTTGATGCGCCGGAGGCCCGGGATGAAGTCGTCGTTCCAGATGCCCATCATGCCGACGTACCCCTTCCCCTCGGTGCGGGGGTCGGTGTAGGCGCCCTGGGTGGTGACGATGGCGGCGCCGCCGCGCGCCTGCGCCTCCATGTAGGCCACTTCCTTGTCGGAGACGAAGCCGTCCCCGTAGTTGAAGTTCGTCTCGGTGGAGGCGTACTTGATGTGGTTCTTCATCTCCATCTTGCCGATGCGGAACGGGCTGAAGATGTGCGGGTACCGCTGCTCACCGGGCTTCATCGGCGCCGCCTCCTTGTGGTCGCGGGCACCATAACATGGGGGAAGGTGCGGAGATCAAGCGGGGAACGGTCGGCTCCGTGGCCTCGGACCGAGCCTCCGGAGTCCATCCCCCTTCGAACTTGCTCCGGAGACAACTTGGGAAGGGCATGGGTCGACCCATCCCCGTCCAAACTCGCGCCGGAAGCAACTTGCGGGGGGGGGGGATGGACCCGGCCGGCTCCCCCCGTCTGGTCCGAACGGCTGGAGCTGCACCCTCTCGTGAGCAGGGCCCCGGCAAAGTCTTTTCGGCGTCGTGCTTTCAAGTAGATAGGGTTGGGGACTGGCGCCGCCCGCGCGTTGGTGCCATACCGGAGGCATGACGCGTCGCCCGCGGGACGAGCGCCCGGTCGTTTTTCGCGGCACCGTCGTTGGGCCGTCGGAGCTCGGGCAGATCCGCCGCGTGATCGCGAGCCGGCCGCGACAGACGCGCCAGGATATCGCGCGGGCCACGTGCCGCCTGT
>JACRCY010000050.1 GCA_016218785.1 Deltaproteobacteria bacterium | reverse complement strand
CCACCTTGATGTCGTGGTAGTCGATCTCCACCAGGTCCTTGCCGCACTTGGGGCACTTCATGAAGTGGAGCGCCTTGAGCCGCTCTACCTCGGCCCGCGCCATCAGCTTCCGGGTGTCCATTTCCGCGGTCTTGCGGCGCTCGCTCTCGTGGCGGGCGAAGTACTCCTCCTCGGCATCACTCGGCTTGTGTGACATGGGCAACCTCCTCGCTCCTCGGCCCGCCTGAGCGGGCAGTTGATTGGCAGCAGCTCGGCCGCGGCCGCGCAGTACGCGGCCCCGGCACGTGGTGGCTTCTAGCGTGGGTGCAGCGCGCGGCTCACTGCGCGCCCGGCGCGCTCGGCAGCGCGGTCGATCGCCGCGTGGAAGTCAGCGTCGCGATCCTCGACTACCAGCCGCCAGGCGCGGTCACCGACCACCTCCATGCGACAGGACTTGTCGCTGCCGCCGCGCGGGCCGTTGACGTCGGCGAGGCGCACCCGTACGGTCGCGATGCGAACACCAAAGCGGCTCAAGGCGAAGCCGAGCCGGCGCGCGATGCGGTCCCGCCGGATCTCAGACACGAGCTCGCCACCGCGGATCTCGAGACGCATCCTGCCTGACCTCCGGCGTGACCTCGACTTCACCGCCGCGCGCTGTCGCGAGTTGATCTAGACACGGCGCGGTCCTGCGACAATGAGGAAGTTTGCTCGTGACACATAGATAAATACGAATACACTGATCGCCATGGAGTGGCTCAACTACCACCACCTGCTGTACTTCTGGATGGTGGCCCGCGAGGGCGGGTTGGCGCCGGCCGCGGCGCAGCTGCGGCTGGCCCAGCCCACGCTGAGCGGCCAGATCCACCGGCTCGAGGCGACGCTGGGAGAGAAGCTGTTCTCCCGGGTCGGGCGTCGCCTGGAGCTCACCGAGGTCGGGCGCGTCGCGTATCGCTACGCGGACGAGATCTTCTCGCTGGGCAAGGAGTTCATGGACTCGATCAAGGGTCGCCCCACCGGCCGGCCCTTGCGGCTCAACGTGGGGGTTGCCGACGTGGTGCCCAAGATGATCGTGCGCCAACTGCTGGAGCCCACGCGGCGCCTGCCCGAGCCCGTGCGACTCGTATGCCGCGAGGACAAGGTCGACCGCCTCCTGGCGGAGCTCGCGCTTCACTCCCTCGACGTGGTGCTGGCGGACGCGCCCGTGGCGCCCGGGAGCAGCGTGAAGGCGTTCAGCCACCTGCTCGGCGAGTGCGGCGTGTCCTTCATGGCGGCGCCCGAGCTGGCACGCCGGTTTCGCCGCGGCTTCCCGCGCTCGCTGGACGGGGCGCCGGTGTTGTTGCCGACCGAGAACACCTCGCTGCGTCGCTCACTGGAGCAGTGGTTCGACGGCGTGAGGATCCGTCCGGTGGTGGTCGCCGAGTTCGATGACAGCGCGCTGCTCAACTCCTTTGCCCAGGACGGCGCCGGCGTCTTCGCCACCCCTTCGGCCGTGGAGAAGGCGGTCCAGCGGCAGTACCAGGTGCGGCTGGTCGCCCGCGTCGCCGAGGTGCGCGAGCGCTTCTTCGCCATCACCGTGCAGCGCCGGCTGCTGCACCCGGCCGTGGTCGCCGTGTGCGGCGCGGCCCGTGAGGGGCTCTTCGGCCGCGCGGCGGCCGCGAACCAGACCCGGCTGAGGCCGGGGCTGCCGATCCGGCGCCGTGGCGGGCTTCTGACTGCGTAAAAACCTATATGACAGCCGCCTATTTCCTCATTGTCGAACCACCACGCCGCTCCTAAGGGGTTGTCCCAGAACAAGTTGGTTGCGCGCACGTTGGGCCACCGTCGGACACCACCGACGACTCGTACACTTCATTTTGGGACAACCCCTAACCTCTTCCCCAGGAACCAGCTTCGCAGCCGATCTCCCCGCCCGCCGTTCGTGCTGGACGGTGGCGCTGGAGCCGGGGCAGGAGGACGCGGCAAGGTCGTGACGAGGACGGCCTGATCGTGGCCGACACCAGGCTCGAATTCGGGTTGTGCGACAGCGAGCTCGTCCTGATCGGCGAGCTGCTGACGCCTGACTCCTCGCGCCTGTGGGCCGCGGAGGAACACGCGCCCGGCAGTCTGCCGCGCAGCCTGGACCTGGATTTCGTCCGGGAGTACCTGACCTTCGTTGGCTGGAACCGCAGGCCGCCGGCGCCCGAGCTGCCCGTGTGGGTGGAGGGCCGGCGCCTCCTGGCGGGCGAGAATCCCTACGCCCGGGTGCTGAGCGGCGACCTGCGCCACAACAAGAAGTACGCCACCTACCTGCCGGTCTTCTACGAGCTCTCCGCGGTCAGCCAGGCGGCGGGGCTGCGCGAGTTCCCGCGCTGGGTGGGCTTCTGGCGCGTGGTGTTCCTCCTCTGCCTGCTCGGTACGGCCGCGCTGATCTTCGCGCGGCTGGCGCGGGGCGGCCTCCTCGGGTTGGCGATGCTGGGCGCGTCGTTGTGGCTGTTCAACCGCTGGGGTCTGGCGGGGTCACGGTACGCAAGCCTCGACTTCGTCCCGGTCTTCCTGCTGGTCCTGTCGCTCTGGCTCTTCCCCCGGCGGCGGCTGCCGGCGCTGCTCCTGTTCGGCCTCTCGCTCGGCTTCAAGCCGATCGGCCTGCTCCTCGTGCCGCTCTACCTGGTGTGGGTGTGGCGCGAGCCCGGCGGCCAGGCGGCCCGGCGGGTCGCCCTGGCCGCGCTCGCCATCGGCGCCATCCCGATCGCGGCCTCGCTGCCGTTCATTGTATGGAACGCCCCGGGCTTCTTCCGCTCGATCCTGTTCTCGGTCACCCGGAACCCGGAGCCGTTCCTGGGAGCGTTCGCGGCCGGTGACGTGCTCGGCCTGGTGGGGGTTCCGGCCAAGATCCCGATGGCGGTGCTGCTGCTGCTGACCTACGCCCTGGCCTGGCAGGGGAAGATCGGCCGCCACGCGGCCGTGCTGCTGGTCATGGTCATCTTCGTGGACTTCAACTCGGTGCTGTTCGCGCAGTATATGATCTGGCTCGTGCCGTTCGTGCCCCTGGCGGTTGGTGAATGGGCAGAGTCGCAGCGGACTGCGCCAGCCCCGGCCGGCCCTCACCCCTCACCTGCCGGACCCCTGGACGCGCCGCCGGACGCGCCGATCGACAAGGCGCCCCCGGGGACCACCACCGACGAGGCCAGGACGGCGGAGGTTTCCTGATGGCACCAGCCAGTCCGCTGGGACCGCCGCGCAGATCCTCATCAGGGAGGACCTCATGGAGCTCGTGATTCTCGGTGGGGCCGTGACCCTGCTGCTGGGGTTGAACGCCTTCTTCGTCCTGGCGGAGTTCGCCACCGTCAAGGTGCGCCCCTCGCGGGTGACGGAGCTGGCCGCCGCGGGCGACCCGCGCGCCCCGCTGCTGGCCGGCATCCAGCACCACCTGGACGAGTACCTCAGCGTGTGCCAGGTGGGCATCACCCTCGCGAGCATCGCCCTCGGCATGGTCGGCAAGCGGGCCACCGACGTGATCCTCGGCGACTCCGGGCCAGCGGGCCTCCGGTACGCGCTGGCCATCGCCGTCTCCTACGTCCTGGTGTCGGGCGCGCACGTCGTGCTTGGCGAGCTGGTGCCCAAGTCCATCGCCATCCGCATCGCCGATCGCGCCGCGCTCTGGGCCGCCGCGCCCCTGCGGTTCTTCCGCGTGCTGTTCTTCCCCGCGTTGTGGCTGCTCAACACGGTCGCCAACCTGGTCGTGCGCGTCATCGGCATGCCGCGGTCGGCGCCCGCCGAGCAGCACAGCGAGGCGGAGCTGCGCATCATCCTCGCGGGCTCCCAGGAGCGGGGGGAGCTGTCCTTCCGCCGGCTGCTGTTCATGGAGAACGTCTTCGACCTCGGGGAACTGGTCGTGCGCGACGCGATGCGGCCGCGCGGTCAGGTGCGCTGTCTCCAGGCCGGGGCCTCGTGGGAGGACAACCTCCGGGTCATCCGGGCCGCCCGCTTCACGGGCTACCCCCTCGTCGGCGATGACCCGGAACGGCCGCTGGGCTTCGTCCACCTCAAGGACCTGCTCATCCGCGCGGGCCCGGGCGCGCCCGACCTCAGGGCGCTGGCGCGGCCCGCCCTGACCACCACCGAGGGGACCCCGCTCGAGACCCTGCTCGCGGACATGCAGCGCCGCCGCATTCACGTCGCCTTGGTGACCAGCGTCGCGGGCCGCTGGACCGGCTTCGTGACCCTCGAGGACGTGGTGGAGGAGGTCGTCGGCACCATCCGCGACGAGTTCGAGGACGAGGAGCCGGTGCGTCTGGCCGACGCGCTGACCGTCGAGCGCATTCACCTCGGTATCGAGGCGGAGTCACCCGTAGCCGCGGTCCGGCTCGCGCTCGGGCGCATGCCGCAGGCGAGCCTGCCGCTGCCCGCCGCCCAGATCGTGCGCTCGGTGGACGACCGCGAGCGCGCGGCCGGCACCTACCTGGGGCACGGTGTCGCCATGCCGCACGCGCGCCTCGCGGGCCTGAGCCAGCCGTTCGTCTTGATCGTGCGCTCCGACCAGGGGATCGCGTGCCGGGGCACGGCCGAGCGGGCGCGCCTCCTGTTCGTGCTGCTCACCCCGGCGGGCCAGCCGCGCATCCACCAGCGGCTGCAGTCGGTGATTGCCACGCTGCTCCACGAGAGCGAGTACGTGGCGGAACGGCTGCAGACGGCCGCGACGCCCGCAGAGGTCCTGGAGGTGATCCGCACCGGCGAGCAGGCGTCGCTCGATTGAGCCTCGGCGGGTCCTTCTGCCGTTCCGCCCGGGCGCCCTGCAGGATTCCCGGTCGTGCCCAGGGAGCTGGCTCGCCCCTCGCCCGCTCACCAGATCGGCTTCTCGCCTTTCGTGGGCGCGGGGCTGACGAGGGCGCCCGCGGCGTCGACGATCCCCAGGTCGGCACGGTCAAGCGTGGTCACGTTGAGGCGGATGCGCCCCACCCCGCCGCCGCCCCCGCCGGCGCTCGAGCCCGTGGCGGTGGCGCTGCCGGCGTTGCCGCCCGCGGGGACGGACAGCACGCCACCGACGCCGCCCTTGCCGGCGTAGGGGCTGGCCGGTTCGCCGCCCGCTGCGGCGACGTCGTCTTCGTGGCCGTCCTCGCCGCGTTCCCCGTGGCTGGTCCCGGGACCCAAGGCCGCGCCACCGCCGCCGCCGCCCCCGTTGGCCGCGATCACCGCGGCCAGGTGGATGAGCGGGCTCTCGATCAGGATGGCGCCGCCCGAGCCGCCACCGTCGCCGCCCGTGAGCAGGAACTCGCCGCCGGACAACATGACGGTGCCCCCGGTGCCTCCCTGGCCGCTCGCGCTCACGACGCCCCCCTGACGCAGCGCGAAGGAGCGGCACGCCACGATCTGGATGGCGCCGCCGCCAGCCGTGATGGACCGGTTGGTCGAGGCCCCGCCGCCCGGGCTGCCGCCCCGGAGGGGGATCAGGTCCTCGGTGCCGTACACGAGGCCACCGCTCCCGCCGGGGGCGGAGGTCGGCGGCGGACCATGACCGCCCGCGCCGCCCTTGGCCCCGTAGCCGCCCCCGCCCAGACCGGCGCCTTCCGTGCCCACGCCGCCAGCGCCGGCGGTCCACGTCGCGGCGGGCGTCCACGCCCCCGCTGGCTGGCGGATCACGGGCAGCGCCGTGATGACGGCGCCCCCGGCCCGCAGCGCTCCCGCGACGACCACGTCGCCCTGGGCCCAGACGGCGAGCGCGCGCTTGCCCACGGCCACCACGGTGGCGCCCGCGGGCACCTGGAACGAGTCGAACTTGAACAGGGCGAGCGCGGGGGCGTCCGCGCCCTGGTCGAACTCGGCGTGTGCCACCCACGCCAACTCCACTGCGTTCTGGGTGATCGTGTAGGTGTCGGTGTCGATGACCACGGGCGCACCCGTGTCGGCGACGAACGCGAGCAGGGCGCTGTCGTACCCGCCGCACTTCGGCAGCTCGTTGGAGGGGTAGAAGCCGCCGCAGTACCCCCCCAGGTCGCCGACGACACACAGGCTCGGGCCGTCCTTGAGCGGGACCCACGAGCCGGCATCGCACTTGAGGAGGACGTTTCCCAGGCAGGTCTTGGCGCCGCTCGTGCACGTGCCGGGCGCCGCGTCGCCCGACTGGCTGCCGTCACGCTGGTCGCCGCCGTCGCCGGCCCGGCCGTCGCGATCGTCGCCGCCGTCGGGAAGGACACCGGCGTCCTCCTGCACCCCGCGATACGCCGGGTTGTCGCGTGCGCACGCGCTCGCCAGCAGGACCAGCGGGAGCGCCCCCCGGAGCCAGCCCGCGCCGCGCATTGCTCAGAACCTCCCGTCGAGCGCGAGCTGCGCCCCACCGAGGAGGGGCTGCACGCCCGCGCGCCAGCGCGGGGCGGCCGCGCGCCGCTCGCCGCCGCCGCGATCGCTGGCCAGCCACAGGAACAGCCCGCCGCCCGTGGCCAGCGCGGCGCCCACGCCGGCGAGCGCGGCGCCGAGCGCGCGCGTGTTGCGCACCTTGGGGCAGTGGCCGAAGGCGTCCTGCCGGGCGGCGGAGCAGGAGAGCTCCCGGCCGTCGATGGCCACCATGGCCGCGCCCGCGCCGATGGCGAGGACGCCGGTGCAGAGCGCCGTCCAGCCGATGGTGGCGTAGGGGAACGTGGCGGCCGCGCGGAGGAGGGTCACGTCGACGGTCTCGGCGATCTCGGGGACCAGCGTGACCGTACGCTCGGCCGCGATGTGGCCGCGGTGCCGGAGGCGCAGGGTGTGCTGGCCGCCCGGCACCTCGCGCTCCAGGGGCGTCCGGCCGATCTCCTTGCCGTCGAGGGAGACGTAGGCGCCCGGAGGCGACGAGCGCACCGCCAGGCGCGCGGGACCCACCATCAGCGCCTCGAGCTTCGTCCGCAGCGACGAGGCCGCCAGCCCCATCTTCTCGCCGACCTCCTCGATGCCGCAGATGTCGCAGCGCTCGCGCGTCTCGGCCGCCTTCTCGCCCGAGCGGCCGCGCAGCAGCACCAGGGTGATGTCGTAGTTGCGCTCGACCTGGCCGACCGTGACCACGACGAGGTACGCGACGCGGAGGCGCCGCGCCAGCGCCGGGTAGCAGTCGGGGGTGCGGCAGCCGAGCGCGGCCCCGTCGGCGCCGAGGCGCTTCTGCAGCTCCTCCCCGGAGACGACGTTGAAGCGCGCCACCTTGAGCCCTTCCACGAGGCGCTGCACGAGGGTCGTGCGCGCCCCCTCCGAGACGTTGGCGCTGAAGTCGGGGGGCAGCACCGCCACGAGGGCACCGGCGACCTCGGTGGCCGGCGCCTCCTCGGCCCCGGCGCCGAGCGGCATGAGGAGGGCGGCGAGGCAGAACGCGGCCCGGGCCGCGCGCATCATTCCTGGACTTCGGCGTGGGATCGGCATCGTCGTCGGTCCTCGTCGGCTCGATCTGCGGGCCCACCGCGGGCCGTCACTTGCCCGCCTTCTTCTCCAGATTGTCGATGCGTCGCTGGATCGACGCGTCGCCCGGCTTGAGCCCGAGCGCCTTGCGCCAGGAGTTGAGCGCGTCCTGGTAGCGCAGCAGCTTGTAGTACGCGTCCCCGCACAGGACGTGGACGCGGGCGGACTTCGGGCTCATGCGCGCCGCGCGCCGCGCGACGTCGAGGGCCTCGGTGTAGCGCGCGCGCTCGAAGTAGACCTCCGCCAGCCCGAACACGGCCTCGGCGTTCCCGGCGTCCGACTTGAGCGCCCGCTGGAACTGGGCCTCGGCGTCGCCCAGCCGGCCGCGCGCGTAGGCGGTCATGCCCTCCTTGGACAGGCGCCGGGAGGTCTCCGGGTCGCGCTTCGCCTCGGGCTCGGGGGGCGCCAGCATGGCCGCCTCGCGGGCCTTGCGCTTCGCCTCCTCGGCCGCCAGGCGCTCCTTCTCCTTGGCTTCTTTCTGTTCTCTCTCCTTTGCGGCCGAGCTCACGGCCGGGATGCCCGCGTCCTGCTGCGGCGTCGCGGCCACCACCGGCCTCAGCGGGGGCTTCGGGCGGCCCGGCTGCTCGGCACCCGAGGCGCGCGCCTGCGCCTCGTCGTCGGCGGGGTCCATCGCGGCGACGAGGCCGTTGAGGCGGCGCGCCTCGTCGTAGGCGCCGGCGTTCCAGAAGCGCTGCGCCCGCGCCCGCAGCTCCGGCGCCAGGTCGCGGGCCACGCGCCGCGCGGCGGCGCCGTTCGGGTCGACCCGGCGCAGCTCCTGGAGGTAGAAGGCCGCGGAGCGCGGCCCCGTCAGCCGCCCCTCCAGGATGGCGAGCGAGGCCTGCGTCGCGAGCCAGTCGACGTCGCGCAGCTTCCCGGCAGCCCGGGCGCCGCCCGGGCCGGCCGCTACGCCCGCCGCCTCCCCGGACGCCGGCTGCGACCCCGCCGGCTCCTCGGGCAGCTCCGCCCCGGCCCGCTCCTTCAGGGACGAGTCCCAGGGGGTGAACAGCAGCGCCTCCCGGTACATGTCGCGCGCCGCGAAGCGCAGCCCGGCCTCCCACAGCCGGTCGGCCCCGCCGCGCAGGACCCGCGCGGTCCCCTCCCGCAGCCCCTTGAGGCGGGCGCTCTTCGGGGCCTGCGCGCTCGCCCGCTCCAGGAACTCGTGGGCGCTCTGCCCCTCGGGGCGGGTGATGTTGCCGGCGGCCACGGCCGCCGCCGCCTGGTCGAGCAGCTCGCGGACCGCAGGGCTCTCCTCGTTGACGAAGATGAACCGCGGCTTCTGCACCAGGATGAAGGCGGCGAGCCCCAAGCTGAGCAGCGCGAAGCCTACGACCGCGGCCCACAGCCACTTGCGCCCTTTCGGCGCTGTGGGCATGCGCGCCGCCAGCCGGGCGCGACGCTCCGGGTCGATCTCGTCGGGCAGCTCCAGGTGATCCCACTCGGTGCGGAGCTTCGCCTCGACCTGCGCCTCGCACAGCTCGGCCTCGAGCTCGGCGCAGCTCTGCGGCCGCGAGCCCGCGTCCTTGGCCAGCGAGTGGAGCACCCACTGGCTGAGCGCGTGGGGGATCCTCGCGTCGGGCGTGCGCTCCGCGGGCGGGACCACGGGGTCCTTGAGGTGGGCGGTCAGCGTCTGGACCAGCGTCTGCCCGTGGAACGGGACGTCGCCGGTCAGCATCTCGTAGGCGACCGCGCCCAGGGAGTAGATGTCGGCCCGGCCGTCGAACGTCAGCCCCTTGGCGCGCTCGGGCGACATGTACTCGGCGGTGCCGGCCACGAACGCCGCCGCGCCCGCCTCCGGCTCGCCGCCGCGCTTCTCGAGCATGGCGGCGATGCCGAAGTCGAGGACCTTGATGAAGTCGGCCCGGCGCCGGTGCCCCTTGCGCTCCTCCTGGCTCTTGAGGCTCAAGAGGATGATGTTGTCGGGCTTGACGTCGCAGTGGACGATGCCCTTGGAGTGGGCCGCGCCGAGCGCCTTCGCGACCTGCCGCAGGATGCCGACCGCGCGGGCCGGTGCCACGCGTCCCTCGCGCCGCAGCACACCCCCCAGGGTCTCCCCCTGCAGGTACTCCATGACGAAGAAGTACCGGCTGCCCGGCGCCTCGCCGAAGTCGGTGATCTCGACGATGTTGGGGTGGCCGATGCGGCTCGCCGTGCGCGCCTCGAAGCGGAAGCGGGCCAGCGACTCGGCGTCGCCGACGAGCAGCGGCGACAGCATCTTGAGCGCGACCCGGCGCTCGATGTCGTCGTGCTCCGCGAGGTAGACGGCGCCCATGCCGCCCGAGCCGATCTTCTCCAGGATGCGGTAGCGCGTGCCCGGGATGACCTGGCCGGCAGGGAGCTCGTCCTCGCCTTCGTCGCGCTCGTCGGCGACGCGCTCCGGGACGCCGCCGGTCGTCTGCTTGGTGACGGGGGCCGCGGTGTCCGGGCCCGCGCCGATGATGAACGAGGTGGTCTGGCGCGGCGCCTGCGCCGTGTCGCGGAGCGCCTCCATGGCGCTGCGCGCGAGGTGGCCGATCTCCTCGCGCTCGGCCGCGCGCTCGGCGCCGTAGAGGCGGCCCAGGAAGGACGCGAGCTGCTCGGGAGCGGCGTGGAGCGCCTCGGGTGGGACCGACGTCGCGATCGCGTAGAAGAGGGCGTCGCAGTCGGGCGGGCGCGCCGCCGGGTCGGGCGCCAGGGCCTGCATGGCCGCGGCCACGAGGCCCGGGGGCGTCCCCGGCGCGACCGCGGCCAGGTCGGGGCGCGGCGCACCGCCGGCCACGCCGGCGACGTAGCCTCCGGCGTCGCCGGTGAACAGGAGCCGGCCGGCACAGAGCTGCCACAGGAAGGCGCCGGCCGCGTAGACGTCGGCGCGCAGGTCGTAGGCCTGCCCGCGCAGCACCTCCGGCGCGATGGCGGCGGTGCGCGGCCCCTCGGCGCGGACGAGCGCGGCGAGGGTGGCGCCGAGGTCCACGAGCTTCACCTCGCCCTCGTAGGAGAGCATGGCCGTGGCGGCCCACCCGGGGCGCCCACGGGCCCCGAGGAAGCTCAGGCCCGAGCACGCCTGCATGGCCGCGAAGGCGCACACGCCCGGAGGCGGCCGCGCACCGGCGCGCGCCATGTCGGCGGTCACGTGCGACAGGTCCTTGCCGGCGATGAACTCGAGGACCATGTAGAGGTCGCCCTGGCACTCGCCGAGGTCGAGTACCTGCGCCACGCTGCCGTGGAACGAGCGGACCAGGCCCGAGGCCTCCGCGCGGAGCGAGTCGAGCCGCGACAGGTCGGAGAAGAGGTCCTGCGGCAGCATCTTGATCGCGATCAGCTGGCCCGGATTGTCGTGGCGCAGCGCGATGTAGAGGCTGCCGCGCGTGCCCTGGGTCACGGCGCACAGGAGCACATACGGGCCGAAGCGGCGGGGGAGATTCTGGTTCAAGGGTCGGTTCCTGCCGACGGAGCAGTGGTCACGGACAAAGCTACCATGTGGGGCCGCCCCGTACAATCCGGGGTCGCAGCTCCCTGCCAGCGAGGCCATGTCGATGGGTCAAGCAAGCCGGGGGCCAGCGCTCAACCAGGCGCCACCACTCACCTCACCTCCGGCGAGACCGGCACTCGTGGCGCTCCACGGGGCGACTTGTGCAAGCTCCGCCCACCTCACCCGGAGGCCGCCGGGTCACCGCGGACGCCGCCCGTCGCGGGCCGCTTCGCCCCAAGGTCCGAGCCGTCGGCCAGCGGATCTCGAAGGACCAGCTTCTTGCGCCCGGCGAGCTTCACCCAGTCCCACGAGACCCGTCCGCTCAGCCCCAGCGCCGCGGCCTCCTGCACGGCGAGCCCCCGGGCTCGCGCCCGGGTTCCGGCGGGCGGCTCGAACATGGCGCGCTCCACCTCGGCGTCGGTGACCAGGCGGCGCGCCCGCCCCGCCGCGCGCAGCCCGTAGTAGTAGCCGGCGGCCGAGTCGAGCACGTGGTACTTGAGGTCGAGCTTGCGCAAGACCAGCGGGACCGGAGGCGCGGCCGCACCGCCGTCGGCGGCGCCCCCGGCCGCGCCCCGACGCACGGCGGCGTCACAGAGGAGCTGCTTGGTGATCCAATCCACCTCGCCCACGAGCGCTTCGCGGTCGTGGCGGAGGAGCCCGAGCACGCGCTCCCAGTCCCCCAGCACCTGCCAGGCGTCGAGGCCGACCATCCCCTCCGCCTTGAAGTGCGCCCGCACGCGGCGGAGGTACTCCTCCTGGATCTCGAGCGCGGTGCGGCGCGTGCCGTTCCGCAGCTCGAGCCGGGCCTCCAGCCGCGGGTCGGCCGCCACGATCCTGAGCGCGGCGATGGGGTCACGGAGCTCGAGGTCCGCGGCGTCGCCGCCCGCCTCGAGCCACTCGAGCACCAGGCCCGTCGTGCCCAGCTTCAGGTGCTCGGCGGTCTCGGCCATGGTCGAGTCGGAGCCCATCACGTGCAGCCGGCGCCGGCGGCCAGCCAGCACCGACCGGGGCGCCACGAAGGCGTGCTTCAGGTCGATGAGCGGCTTGCGCTCGTCGTCGAAGTAGATGCGGGCCACGGCGCCGATGGCGGCCGCCTTGGTGGACAGGCGCACCTCGCCGTCCGGCTCGAGGTGGCCGTCGCCGGCGAAGACGAGCCGGGTGCAGAGGAACGGCGTCAGCCCCGGGGCGACGCGCCGGAACAGGAACGCGCGGCACACGTGCGCGTAGAGCATGACCGGCGCCCACAGCACGGCGCGGCCGAAGCGGCCGTAGCCGCGCGAGGCCGTCTCCTCGAACCGGGGCGAGGTGAGGACCCGGTCGACGAACGCCAGCCAGGCGCGCCCCCGCCGGACGACGAGGGCCCCCAGTAGCCCGGCGAGGACCGCCCCGCCGAGGACCAGCGCCATGATCACGAGCGGCAGGTAGAAGAGCACGCGCGCGGGGCCGAGCGCGAGCGCCCAGCAGAGCGCGAGCGCCACCCGGCCGACCGCGCCCCGCAGCCCCCCGACGGGGTCGTCGCAGAGGTAGTTCTCGTTGCAGCCGTAGGTGCGCCCCTCGGCGTCGGCGCTGTTCTTGGCGATGAGCAACCGGCCCGCGAAGCCCCGCTCCCGGAGGAGCGCCTCGGCCGCCGGCACGGCCTCCGAGAGCATGCGGTCGAACGCGCGCGAGTACAGCATCGCCTCGCGCGCGCTGCGGCACTCGGGCGTGGCGCTCTCGATCAGCCCGTCCAGCGGGTGGTCGTCACGCGCCTCGTAGGCGAGCTTGCCGCCGTTCCCGAAGAAGACGCCGTGCTGCAGGCGATAGCGGACCGGGAGCGTCGGGAAGCGGTCCTTCAGCGCCAGGGCGACGGCCTCGAAGACGTCCCGCAGCCGCGGCGCCGGCGACCCGGCCTCGGGGAAGAAGACCGGCAGGTACTCGGTCTCCAGCCCGTAGACGCGCTCGCGCACGGTCCCGCCGAGGCTCGCCGCGCCGCCCGGAGGCCGCGGTGCTACTCGCCGCCGCCCGGCGCCCGCCAGCGGTCCACCCACGCGGCGGCCGTCGGCGCCGGCGGATCGACCCGGGCGGCATCCTCGAGGATGCCCGCGACGACGTCGCCGGCCTCGGGCTCCGGCTGCTCCGGGGGCACTGGCTGCTTCAGGGGCACGATGTCGGGCATGCGCGGCTCCTACCAGTTGCGAAACGTAGCACACCCCGCCGGTCCCCGGCAACGTGTCGGTCATCGACGCTTTCGGGGGTCGTCTCGGGGTCCCACCCCCGAGGGGATCCTCGCAGGCGGTCAGTGCGCCCCTCCCGGCCCCCCTCCCGGCCCCCCTCCCGGCCCCCCTCCCGGCCCCCCTCCCGGCCCCCTCTCGTCGGCCCGATTGGCCGCCCCCAGAAGTGGCCGTGGCGCAGCGCGGCGGTCGCAATGAGCCCACACTGCCAGGCTGCGACCGGGGCCGCCCGCCACGGCGACGTGCGGGATTCCGGCGGCCTGGGCGTAACTTGACCAGCACGACTCCGTGAGGGTGCTCGCGGCGAGGCGGCCCGGCGCCCCGAGAAGGTGGGGTGGCAGCGTTGCCGCCCTGCGCTACCATCGCCCTCATGCCGGAGACCACCGCCGCCATCGTCGTCATCGGCAACGAGATCCTCTCCGGCAAGACCGAGGACACCAACTCGCGCTTCCTCATCAAGGAGCTGCGCGAGCTGGGGGTGCGCGTGGTGCGCCTGGTCGTGGTACCCGACGCCGTCGACGAGATCGCGGCGGTCGTGCGCGAGTGCAGCGAGCGCTGCGACCACGTCTTCACGTCCGGCGGCGTGGGGCCGACGCACGACGACGTCACGCTGGCCGGCGTGGCGCGTGCCTTCGGCGTGCCGCTCCAGCGCCATCCCCAGCTCGAGCGCGTGCTGCGGGAGTTCTACGGGGAGCGGATCACCGAGCGGCACCTGCGCATGGCCGAGGTACCCGAGGGAGCGGAGCTCTGCGGCCGCGGCCGCTGGCCGGCCCTCTGCTGCCGCAACGTCTACGTGCTCCCGGGCGTCCCCGACCTGCTCCACCGCAAGTTCACGTCCCTCCGCGAGCGCTTCCGCGGGGACGCGTTCCACCTCGGCGAGGTCTTCTCGTCGCTGGACGAGGGGCTGCTCGCCGCGATCCTCGAGGAGGTCGTCGCGGCGTTCCCCGACGTGGAGGTCGGCTCGTACCCGCGCCTCGCCGGCACCGAGTGGCGCGTGAAGATCACGCTCGAGTCGCGCGACGCCGCGCGCGTGAAGCAGGCCCGCCTGGCGCTCCTCGAGCGGCTGCCGGCCGAGTCATTGCTGCCGCCGGAGTAGGGCCTCGCGTTGACGCTGCTCCGTCGGCGCGCTACCTTGCGGCGCATGGCTGACAGGCTCCAGGCGGTCAAGGGGATGAACGACGCGCTGCCCCCCGAGACCGCGAAGTGGAACTTCGTCGAGCGGCGCTGCCGCGCCGTCCTGGAGTCGCACGGCTACCGGGAGATCCGGACCCCGCTCTGCGAGTACACGCAGCTCTTCGCCCGCTCGATCGGCGAGGCGACCGACATCGTCGAGAAGGAGATGTACACCTTCGACGACCGTGACGGCCGCTCGCTCACGCTGCGGCCCGAGGGCACCGCCGGGGTGGTGCGCGCCTACATCGAGCACTCCATCGCGAAGTCGGAGCCGGTCTCCCGCTGGTACTACATCGGCCCGATGTACCGCCACGAGCGGATGCAGAAGGGGCGCTACCGCCAGTTCACCCAGGTGGGCTGCGAGGTCTTCGGCATCGCCGAGCCCACCATCGACGCCGAGCTGTGCGCGATGCTGGCGGCGCTCCTCCAGGACCTCGGCGTGCAGAACGTGACCTGCTACGTCAACTCCCTCGGCCGCGGCGACGACCGCACCGCGTACCGCGAGGCGCTGACCGCCTACCTCGAAGGGCACGTCGAGGAGCTGTGCGAGGACTGCAGGCGGCGGCTCGGTCAGAGCCCGCTCCGCGTCCTCGACTGCAAGGTCGCGGGGTGCGCGGCCGTGGCCGCGAACGCGCCGGCCATCCTCGACCACCTGGGCGAGGCCAGCCGGGCGCACTTCGACGGAGTGCGTCGCGCCCTCGAGGCGCTCGAGGTGCGCTACGAGGTCGATCCGCACATGGTGCGCGGCCTCGACTACTACACCGGGACGATCTTCGAGCTGCGCGGCGAAGGGGGCACGCTGGGCTCCCAGAACGCCATCTGCGGCGGCGGCCGCTACGACGGGCTGGTCGAGCAGCTCGGCGGCCCGGCCACGCCCGCGGTCGGGTTCGCCATGGGGCTGGAGCGCCTCGCCCTCGTGGTCCCGGGCGAGCCCGAGACCTTCGAGCCCGGGCTGGACGTCTTCCTGGCCCACCACGGCGACGAGGCGCGGCTGTGGGCCCTGACCACGGCCGAGAGGATCCGGCGCCTCGGCTACCGCGCCGACATGGACCACCGGCAGTCGAGCATGAAGACCCAGCTCAAGCGCGCCGACCGCCTGCACGCCCGCCTCGTGCTGGTGGCCGGCGAGCAGGAGATCGCGGCGCGCAAGGTGGCGCTGCGCGACATGGCGTCGGGCACGCAGCGCGAGATTGCCGCGGACGACCTCGACGCCGAGATCAAGCGCTCGCTGGCGTAGCGCGGGCCGACGGTGCCGGGGATGGAGCGACCATGATGGCTTCCGCGGACCCGAACGCGCGCCTCGGCACCCTGCTCGGGGGCCGCTATCGGATCGATTCCCTGCTGGGCGCGGGCGCCATGGGCGCGGTCTACCTGGCGCGGCACGAGGTGCTCCTCCGGGAGTTCGCGGTCAAGGTCCTGCGCCGCGACCTCGCGGACGACCCGCGCATCGCCCGGCGCTTCCAGCGCGAGGCGCGCGCCGCCAGCCGCGTGCAGCACCCCAACATCGTCTACATCTCGGACTTCGGCACCACCGAGGACGGCAGCCTCTTCCTGGTGATGGAGTACATCCCCGGGCACGACCTGCGCCAGGAGCTGCGGCAGTGCACCACGCTCGAGCCGCCGCGCGCCCTGCACCTCCTCGTCCAGCTGGCCGACGCGCTCGACTGCGCTCACCGCGCGGGCGTCGTCCACCGCGACCTCAAGCCCGAGAACCTCATCCTCACCGAGCACCGCGGCAAGCGCGACCACCTCAAGGTGCTCGACTTCGGCATGGCCAAGATCCTGGAGCCGAGCGCGCCGCCCGGGCTCCAGATCACGGGCCGCGGCGAGGTCCAGGGTACCCCCGAGTACATGTCGCCCGAGCAGGTCGAGGGGCGCGAGGTGGGTCCGGCGAGCGACATCTACACCCTGGGGGTCGTGGCGTACGAGCTGCTCACCGGGGTGCCCCCCTACTCGGGCGTGCGCATGGAGGTGCTCCTCTCCCACTGCAACACGCCGCCCGTGCCGCCGTCGTGCCGCCGGCCGCAGGCGGGGCTGCTCCCGGCCTTCGACGCCATCGTCGGCAAGTGCCTGTCGAAGCGACCCGAGGACCGCTACGCCACGGCCGGCGCGGCGAAGGTCGCGCTGCAGCGGCTGCTGCATTTCGTGAGCGGCGAGGCCTCCACCCTCGCGGGGCGCGAGGACACAGACTACCCGGCGCGGGCGCGCGAGCCCGCGCCGCCGTCGCCGCCCGGCGAGGGCGGCACCGACACGCACGACGGGAACCAGAAGGGCACCGACCCGGTCCAGGCGCCCGAGCTGTTCCAGCGGACCGTGCGCGAGCTCGCCGAGGGGCTCCGCGACCATGGCCTGGGCTCCGCCGAGCTGACCCTGGCGCTCACGGCCGCGCTGGAGGCCGAGGAGCACGTCTTCGCCGAGGAGGCCGAGGTGGCCCTGGGCGAGGCGCAGATCGCCGAGGCCGACCACACCACCAACGAGCGCGAGGCGCGGCTGCGCTACGCGGTCATGCAGCTCAGCCAGGAGCGCGCGCGCATGGTGGTCGGGCCCGACAAGCTGGCCCTCGCGCGCACCCTGCGCCCCGATGGCGAGGAGGCCACGCCGGCGGTGGACCTGCAGGACACCAGCGTCTCGCAGATCGACGCGCACATCGCCGAGCTGGAGCGGCGCATGTACCAGCTCGACCAGGACCGTCGCGCCAGAGTCGAGGAGATCGACGGGCGCCTCGGCGCCCACCGCCGGGCCGCCGAGGCGTGGAGCCGGCAGCTCGACGCCGCCACCCTGCGCCTCTACGAGCTGGTGCAGCGCGTCCGCGGCGAGGTGCGGCAGCTGGAGCTGCTGCGCCTCTACCACCGCCTCGACGACCTGCGGCCGCCGCAGGTGGGGTGAGGCGGCGCCTCACGCGTACCGCTGCCTCAGCAGCAGGTTCACGGCCTCCTTGGCGCACTTCTCGCAGTAGCCGTAGCGCTCCTTGAGCGTCCCCAGGGCGGCGGCCACGCGGCTGCGGGCCTCACCGTCCGTCACCGCGTCGGACCCGTCGGTGACGTAGATGAGCAGCTCCTGGCCGAGCTTCTGCAGCTGCTTCTTGCGCTGCTCGTAGTACGACTCGCGGATCGTGGCGAAGAGCTTGGGGAAGACCTCGGCGTAGACCGGCTTGGTCTTGGGATGGTCGAGCGACCAGGCGCCGATGCGCGCGATGACCTCGCGCCGGAACTCGTCCCGCTTGGGCGCCACGCCGAGGGTCTTCTCCACCTCGGTCATGAGCGACTCGTCGGGCTCCTCGTGGCGACCGGTCACCGGGTTGCGCACCTTCTCCTTCTTCACCCACTGCGACACGTGCGTGATGTAGCGCTCGAAGAGCTGGGTGTACTGCTTCTCCTCCACCAGCCCCATCGAGTCGCGCATCTCGTCGTCGACGGAGTCGAGGTAGTGCCCCTGCACGATCTGGATGAACCTGCGGTTCTCGTGGTACCCGCCGGGCTGCGGCTCCTGCTTGAGGAACTCGTAGACCGTGACGGCCTTGCACAGCTCCTCCATCTCGTCGAACAGCGCGAGCGGCGAGATGCAGGGGAAGCGCGGGTTCTGCGCCGAGTTGAGGATGAGCTGCTTGATCTCGCGCGGGCTGGCGCCCGTCCGCCCCTCGTAGTTCGGGTACGCGTCGCTCTCGCCGTAGAGGTCGGGCAGGCTCTGCTCCAGCTCGTGGGCGGACTCGGTCCCCAGGCGGGCGGGCGCCTGTCCCGTGGCGTAGAGCACCGCCTTCTCCAGCGGCGTGAGCTTCGCGACCAGCTCGCCCAGGCTCTTCGGGTGCTTCTCGGGCAGCGGCCGCCGGATGCGCGTCAGCACCGCCCACAGGGCCGCCACGTCGAGCGTGTGCGGCGCGACGTGCTTGCCCACGCCCCCCGGCCGCACCTGGTCGACGTAGATCTCGCGCTCCACGCGCCAGTCGAGGAGGTAGGGCACGCGCACCAGCTCCATGCGGGCCTTGAACGACTGGAACTCGGGGATCTCCTTGAACGCGTTCAGGTGCCCCTCGTTGGAGCTGCCGATGAAGACGAGGTCGAGGAAGATGATGGCGTTCTCCAGGGGGAACCGCGCCGTCTCGACGGTCCCGAGGAGGTACTTGTAGGCCTCCAGGGGCCGCTTGAGCAGGTCGGAGTACTCGATCACGCCGCGGTTGGCGTCGACGAGATCGCCGCCGTACTCGTAGATCGAGACGTTCTGGAGGGCCGCCGGCAGGGCCGAGAGGCTGCGCTCCATGGTGAGGCGCTGGGCGCGCGCGTCCACGGCGAGCTGGGGCTCGACGGTGACCGCGGCGTCGCGGTAGCGCGGCGACACGTAGAAGCGCTCCACCTGCACGTGCCTGAGGACCTTGAGGTAGTCGCCCTTGTAGGCCGCCAGGAGGGCCTCGACGAACTGCCGGTTCTTGTGCGACAGGTCGCCGTAGAGGACGTAGTCGGAGATGACGAAGGATTCGCCGTCGGCGGTCGTCTTGCCCCCGAGCGCCTCCTTGAGCAGGGCCGCCCGCTGCGGCTGCGGGAGCAGGAAGAGCGGGTGGTCGCGCAGGTCGCAAGGGAGCTTCCCCTCGATGGCGTCGTCGGGCAGGTAGGCGTAGGTGTCGGGGGCGTCGGCGTCCGGGCTCGTCGCGGCGGCGAACCCGAGGCCCGACTTCCCCACCTTCTGCGTCGGGAAGATCCAGTTGAACTTGTAGAGGGCCCCCTCCTCGAGGCGCGAGTAGTGCTCCAGCGCGCGGAAGATGCACGAGACGAAGGTCGACTTGGCCGAGCCGTTGGGGCCGTGCAACAGGATCAGCCGGTTGGTCTGGCCGTCGCGCACGAAGTTCGCGATCAGCCGGTAGACCTGGTGCTGGACCTCCTCCTGCCCCACCAGCCGGTCGCGCCCCTCGTCGAACGGGGCGTCGAACAGCCGGAAGCGCTCCATCTCGCCGCGCGGGTGCCGCACCTTCACCCGGCCGAAATGGTCGAAGACGTCCTTCAGGTACTGGGCCGACCCGCGCGCCTGCCGCTCGGGGGTGCGGAGGAAAAGCTGCAGGTACTCGGCGAACGACATGACGCGGCCGTGCTGCGCGTAGTCGTCGTGGATCTGGCCGCCGATGCGGCCGAGGAGGTCCTTCGCGTCCGTGGTCATGGGGCCCCCTGCGGAACGGGCTCTGGTCAGCGCGCGCTCGTGGTCCAGGAGACGGCTTCCTTCTTGATGTCACACTTGTCGGAGACGCAGACCGAGAACTTCAGCTCGCCGCTGACGGTCTTCGATCCCGCCTCCTTGAGCGTGTAGCCGACCTCGAACTTCGCTTCCTTCTCGCTCACCTGCGCGTCGCCGGCGGTGAGCTCGGCCTTCGCGACCTCGACGCCCGCCGGCGGCTGCAGCTTGAGCCGGATTGGGTACTTGAGGTTCACCTTCCAGGGGTTCTTCGGCACCACGCGCACGACCGCCCTCGCCGCCTCGCCGACCTTCGCGTGCTTCGGGGATTCGACGGCGAGGCTGTAGTTGGTGGCCGCCGCCTGGCTCGAGCTGCAGCCGAGCGCGGCGAGGAGGCCGAGCGCGGCAACGGAGGCGCAGAGTCGCGACGCGAACATGGACGGGTCCCTCCGGAAGGCAGCCAGGGCGCGATCTTCGTAGCACGCAGCGCAGTGGTTTGCAAACCGCGCCGGCCGTCTGATAGTATCGCGAAAACCGGGATTTACCGACGGAATGCGCCGCACCCAGCAGCTCGGCCGCTACCACCTGCTCGATCGCATCGCGTGCGGAGGCATGGCCGAGGTCTACCGCGCCCGGACGTTCGACGTCGAGGGGCGCGCGCACCTCGTGGCGATCAAACGGGTCCTCACGCACCTCATCCAGGACGACGACTTCATCCAGATGCTGGTGGACGAGGCCAAGATCGCGGGCCTGCTGGTCCACAACAACATCGCGCAGGTCTACGAGTTCGTGCACCTGGGCGACAACTACTTCATCTCGATGGAGTACGTGGACGGCAAGGACGTCCGCTCCATCCTCGACCGCTGCCGCGCGAACGACGAGTGGGTCCCCGCCGCCGACGCGGCCTACGTCGCCGCGGAGGTCTGCGACGCGCTCCAGGCGGCGCACACGCAGCGCGACCGCGACGGCAGCCCGCTCAAGATCGTCCACCGCGACATCAGCCCCTCGAACGTCATCTGCTCCTACCAGGGGCAGGTGAAGCTCTGCGACTTCGGCATCGCCAAGGCGGTGCTGTCGCGCGTGCAGACGAAGACCGGCGTCATCAAGGGCAAGGTCAAGTACATGAGCCCCGAGCAGGCGATGGGCAAGCGCCTCGACGCCCGCTCGGACCTCTTCAGCCTCGGCGTGGTGCTGTACGAGATGCTCACGCGGCAGTCTCCCTTCTCGGCCCCGGCCGAGATGGAGCTGATCTTCGCGGTGCGTGACGCGCGCTACCTGCCGATCCGCGAGATCAACCCGAACGTGCCGCCGGAGCTGTGCGACGTGGTCGACCGGGCCATGACGCGCTCGCGCGGCCACCGCTTCCAGACGGCGCACGACTTCGGCCTGGCGCTGCGGGGCTTCCTCTCGCGGCACGCGCCGCGCTATCAGCGCAGCCGCCTCGCGCACCTCCTGCGGCGCCTCTTCGAGAACGACATCGAGAGCGACCTCCGCCTGATGGAGGATTACGAGGTCGACGGCGCGCCCACCGAGATCGCCGACATGGGCGTCAACCTGATCGCCGACGCGCTCGGGCCCGACGCGCCCTACTCGCAGTTCACGCCGATGGTCCGGGCCAGCGGCACGCTGGAGTCGCGGTCGCGGCCCACGGTGCAGCCCGGGTTCGACCTGCACAGCGCGGAGACGCTCATCCTCACGCGCAACCGGGTACCCCCCGCGGCGGCGGGGCCGCCGGGACCGCCGCCGCT